>CALUUR010000010.1 GCA_944324015.1 Candidatus Gastranaerophilales bacterium | reverse complement strand
ATTTAGTGAGCTGCGCTCACCGATACTAGCCTGCCCTCTTGCCTTCCGGACTTCCTGTCCTCTAACTAAGCCTAGAGCGCCCCCCCCCCGATTGGGTCAAACCGTCTGTTTATAAGCTTTTTAAGACTCTTTTCTCTCATACTTAGCTCCTTGTTTAATATCCAACATAATTATTATAACAGATTTGTTAAATCTTTGCATTAATATTAAAAATGTGTTAAAAATTCTTTATGAAAAAGAAAGTTATTGCATATTTACATACACACTGGGACAGAGAATGGTACAGAGAATTTGAAATATTCAGGCTCAGACTTCTTCGTGTTTTTGACAATGTTCTGGTGCTTCTTGAAAATAATAAAATTCCGTCCTTCTATTTTGACGGTCAGGTAAGTGCTCTTCTTGATTACTTAGAAATAAGACCTGAAAAAGAACAAATTATTAGAAAATTAATTGCAGAAAAAAAATTATTTATAGGGCCTTTTTTCTGCCTTATTGATGAATTTTTAACTGACAGAACAGTTTTTGAAAAAAATCTTGAAATCGGATTAAAAATATCAAAAGATTTCGGTTGCACCGATTTCATCGGATATTTTGCCGACACTTTCGGTCACAGTAAAAATGTTCCTGTTATTTTAAAAGAATTCGGAATTGATAAATGTATTGTATGGCGCGGGTGCCCAGATATACCGTCTGAATTTATGTTTAACGGAATAAATACAGTAAATCTCATTCGCGGCTACTTTATGGATATTTTCTCTGCACCGATGACAATTGAACAGAAAGCACAATGGCTTAAGGGAAATCTTGATAAAATTGCGGCGAAATCAAAGGATTATTTGTTGTTGCCAATCGGAGCCGATCACTTAGGCGTTGAACCTGATATTGCAGAACAAATATCAAAAGTCAACAGTCTGCTTGAGGATTACGAAATAAAATTATCTAACCCGTTTGAATACTTTGAACTTGTAAAAGATAATTTTAAAAATTTTGAATGGAATGATGAACTAAGGGACAACAGCCTTACATTTATTCTGCAAGGTTCGTTTTCTGCAAGAATGAAGCTTAAACAATATAATGTAAAATGCACATATCTTCTTGAGCAGGCTGACAAATTACAGAAAAAATACGGTTCTCAATATGATGCAGTCATAGAATATGCTTACAAGCTTCTTCTAAAAAATCAGGCGCACGACGGAATTTACGGATGCAGTACAGATCTGGTGCACATGGAAAATATTACGCGCTACGAAAAAATTATCCAAATTGCAAACACAATTATTGAAGAATTAAGGCTTAAATATAACTTTAAAACACCCGTTATGCAAAGCAAGGAGCTTATCCCCGAATACAAAGTTATCTCAAAATATTTCGGGGTAGAGAATTCGCTTCTCTATGACACGCAAAAAATTCCGGTAACAGAAGATTTTACAGATATTTATACCCTTAAATATTCACCTGCCGTTAAACCTGAAATAAGTTTTGAAGTAAAAAACGGCAAAATCCGTATAGGTCAGGTTGAAATGGAATTTGTACGTTTCAAAGATGAAGGGGACACATACAATTTTGGGGCCGTAGAAGATGACAAAGGTGAAAAAGCCGAAGTGTATTCATTTAAAAATAACATAATAAAAACAAGCTTTTTTGATGTACATGTGGAAATTCAAGGCGAACTTGTAAACTTTAAAATTGAATGGGAAAACAAGCTTAAAAATAAACTCTGGCAGGTAAAATTTAACCTCAAATCTCCGGTAACAGAAACTTTTTCTGAGGATATGAACACCATAATCCGCAGAGAATTTGCCCCGAATTATGATATGAGAAAGCACCTGCCAAAAACAAGAGGTATTGAAGTTAAAACAAACTTTGCTCCGATGCAAAGATATGTCGGCGCTCAAGGATTTGGGGTTATAACAAAAGGCTTAACGGAATATGAAGTAAAAGAAAAGTCACTTCTTATAACCCTTTTGAGAAGCACAGGCGTTATTTCCAATCCTAAAAACCCTTCCCGCTCAACTCCTGCTGGGCCGCCGATAGAAGTGCCGGAAGCACAGCAGCTTGGTTACAATTGCGTTGAATTTTCCGTCGGTTTTTTTGAGCCGGACGATTATCAAAAATATATTGATATGGTGTACCCGCCGATTATTTAACCCTCTCCCCTTCATCCCTCTCCCAGGAGAGGGGAATAAACAAACATCCTCTCGCCTCGGAAGAGAGTTAGAGAGAGGGTATTGCTTAATTTTTTATAACTACTCAATCACTCTCAATGGCGGGTCGAGCGGCACGCTCGCAAAAAAAAACCCTATCTGAAAGATAGAGTTCGGAATTCTTTTTACGTAATTCCTCGTGTGTGTAGAAGGTTAGTGTGTAGTAGGTAGTGTAAATAGTTAGTGTGTTATTTATGTCTCGTGTTTATTTAATTCCTCATAATGTTTATTATTTATTGCTTACATATTAATAAAGTATTTTTTTAGTATATAATTGCTATATCCTATTTATTTTGTTACATTTCTTAATAAAATACCTGAAATGACAGAGTTTAAAAGTATTTGAGAAATTAATTCATTTTAAATATTTACTCTTAATCCCCTCTTTCCTGATTATATATTTCCCAAAAAATATATATATTTAACACTATTTTTAGAAAAACATCCATATTTTTTACATAGTGTTAACTTCTTCTTTATCTAATCTTTACACGTAAAATACTTGACCTTTTTTAAAAAAAGTATTCTAATAATAAGATAAAACTTAGTTACAGCTTTAAGAAAAGAGGTTTGCATGAAAGAATTTTCCCACACCCGTCTGGATAACAGACAATTCAGCGAAGATGACATCAAGGGTTACATTAAAGAATACAACATCAAATTTATCAAACTGCAGTTTGTAGATTTGAACGGACAGGTTAAAAATATGACCGTTCCTTCACAGCATATTGAAAAAGTTTTGAATAACGAAATTATGCTTGACGGTTCTTCAATTAAAGGTTTCAGAAGTATTGAAACATCTGATATGTTCTTTTATCCTGATAAAAATTCTTTCCAGATTCTTCCCTGGAGGGAAAATGAAGGAATGCATTCCGCAAGACTTATATGCGACATTTATAATGCTGACGGAACACCTTTTGAAGGATGTCCGAGATGTAATTTAAAAAGAATTATGAAAGAAGCGGAAAAAATGGGCTTCTCCATGAATATCGGCCCGGAAGCGGAATTTTTCTTATTTTCCAAAGACAAAGACGGAAATGTTACAACAACGACTCAGGACAGTGCAGGCTATTACGATGTAGGACCTGAAGATTTAGGAGAAGATGTAAGATCCGACATTGTTTTAACTTTACAGGAAATGGGATTTGATATTGAAGCCTCTCACCACGAAGTTGCCGACGGGCAGCACGAAGTTGATTTCAGATACGCTGATGTTTTGACTGCTGCCGATAATGTTGCAACATTCAAAATTGCGGTAAAGGCAATTGCCGCAAAACACAATCTTCACGCAACATTTATGCCTAAACCTATATACGGAATTAACGGCTCTGGTATGCACTGCAATATCTCACTGTTTAAAGATAACAAAAACGCATTTTACGATGAAAATTCAGAATATCAGCTTTCAGATATTGCAAAATATTCTATAGGCGGACTGCTTAAACATGTAAAAAGCATTACAGCAATATTAAATCCGACAGTAAACAGTTTCAAACGTCTTGTTCCGGGTTACGAAGCACCGGTTTATCTTGCCTGGTCTTTAGCTAACAGAAGCGCCCTTTTAAGAGTTCCTGCAAAACGAGGAAGCTCAACAAGAGTTGAACTTCGTTCTCCTGATCCTGCCTGCAACCCGTATTTAGCGTTCGCGGCTATTTTGGAAGCCTGCCTCGACGGCGTAAGAAATAAAATTGACCCGCCGGCTCCGGTTGAAAGCAATATTTACAAATTAACCACCAAAGAACGTAAAAAACAAAGAATTGACGCTCTGCCGGGGAGTTTGGCAGAAGCACTTGATTTATTTGATAAATCGCTTGTATCAAGAGCTGCACTCGGTGAGCATATCTTTAATGAATTCTTATCCTCCAAGAAAAAAGAATGGGATTCATTCAGAACTTATGTTTCGCAGTGGGAAATAGACAGATATTTAGAAAGATATTAATGAAAAGACCTCTATTTAAGAGGTCTTTTCAGTATTTAAAACTTTACAGGATAATAATCAGGGATTTTCCATCCGTTACAATAAATAAGTGCGGCACAATAATGAGAAGGATAAATACCTTCACCTGTGTAATTAACACTTCTACACCTTTCTATAAACGTATCAAGATTATTTCTAAGATATGTACAGTTCCAATTTCGATACGTTCTGGGAGAAACACTTACGGAAGATTCATCTTCAGACAATGCTATGCTGAAAGAAAAAACATCTTTACCTTCTATAAGATAAGAAGGATTGGAGCCTGTAGGCAGTATAAATGACAGACTACCTAACATTATACCATCTTGCCCCCACATTGATAACATAACAGCTCCGCCGTCAGAAAGCTGGCGCCACTCAATATTATTGGCATTACTAAAGTCCCAAAGCGGTCCATCTCCATCTGATGAATAAATTTTATAATAAATTGTATTACGATCTGTTGCATGTTTTTTATCTACAATTGATATGTATGGCGCAAAATATTTGTCAAAAAAAGCATTAACTTTCTCCGGATCAAGTGTCTTACTCCATTCCCAGTTAACAGCAGGCCCATTAACTGCTTCTGACATTTGAATGGCCTGATTTAAAATACTGTTATATTTTTTTAAAGATGTTTCAACAACATGCTTTTTATAATTTCCTACCATTGCCGGAATTGTTAAGGCCGCAACAACTCCTATGATTCCGAGGGTGATTAAAACTTCTGCCAAAGTAAACGCGGTGTGACGTTGACTGTTCGGCATGGCTATGCGCGCAGCGCCTTCTGCTAAAGTGAACGCGGCTTTTTTCTTAAGACGATAAGACGTTAAGACATTAGGACGATAAGTGCGTTTCGTGGAATTGCTCTCTCCCTCCCTAGTCAGGGAGGGTAGGGGTGGGTATTGCTCAAAACTCATCATTACCTTCCCTAATAAGGGAAGGAATTTATTTTTACGCGGGCTACACCCGCCGATATCAGCTTGCCTTCTTGCCTTCCTGGTCTCCGGACTTCCTAAATAAACCCTCTCTCTAACTATCTCCCGAGGAGAGAGAACGCTTATAAACTTCTTTATGCAGGAAAAGTATTTAGTATTTAGTGAGCTGCGCTCACCGATACTAGCCTGCCCTCTTGCCTTCCGGACTTCCTGTCCTCTAACTAAGCCTATAGCGCCCCCCCCCGATTGGGTCAAACACGCTATTCATAACCTTTTTAATACTCTTTATTACCATACTTTGCTCCTCAATATTTTTTTTAATAATAACATAATTATTATTAAATTGTCAAAATATAAGATTTTTTGATATAATTATCTTTAGAGGAGAAAGTATGGAAGTTATTAATCTTATTTTATCGCATTTAATCAATTTTATAGAGCATATTATAACTGTTATGGGACCTTGGGGAATAACCCTTTTAATGGCTATTGAATCCTGTAATATACCGTTACCAAGTGAAGCAATTTTACCGTTTGCCGGTTATATTGTAAGCAAAGGAGAAATGAATTTTCATGTTGCAGCTTTTGCCGGAGCATTCGGATGTGTTTTAGGCTCAATTCCTTCCTATTATCTAGGGTATTTCGGCGGAAGGAAATTTGTTGAAAAATACGGAAAATATTTTCTTATCTCACACAAAGATCTTGAAGAAGCTGACAAATGGGTTGAAAAATACGGAGACTGGGCATTTTTCTTATGCAGAATGCTGCCTGTTGTAAGAACATTTATTTCACTCCCAGCAGGAATTTTAAAAGCAAAAAAACGGATATTTTTTACTTTAACCTTTTTAGGGTCGCTTGTATGGAGTTATGTACTTGTTTATGTTGGCGTTAAGATGGGCGAAAACATGGAAGCCTTCAAACATATCTGGCATAAATTTGATATTGCAATTGTTTTAGCTGTAATTATTTTAGGCTCTTTATATATATATAAACACGTAAAACATTTAAAGGAGTCTTAATGTATCAGTATTCTTATGAAACCTGCATAGGCAAAATTTTTATTGCAGAAGAAAATGGAGAATTAACTAACATATCTTTTAAAGATTTAGGTAAAGAAGAAAAAGAAACTCCGCTTATTAAACGAACCTATAATGAACTAAGTGAATATTTTGAAGGGAAACGAAAAACATTCGATATCCCGCTATCAGAATCAGGAACAGGGTTTCAAAAAAAAGTATGGCAAGAACTAAAAAAAATACCATACGGTCAGATACGAACATATAAAGATATTGCAAAAGCTACAGGGAATGAAAAAGCATGCCGTGCCGTGGGTATGGCCAACAACAAAAATCCGATAGCAATCATTATTCCCTGCCACAGAGTAATAGGATCAAATGGAGATTTGACAGGTTACGCCGGAGGCTTAGGTATAAAAACAAAATTATTAGCTATTGAAGGGGTTTCAATCAGTACTTAGTTACCTATAATTTCTTATTATGTAAAAGATTTTCCAGAGTTTTTAATTTCATCTTTTCAGGCGTCAACTTCATATATTGTTCAATGTTATTTTTTAAGCTGTAAAAATCAACTTTTGTCAACAAATCTATAAATTTGTCATAAGTTTTACCTGTAAAAACATACAGCATACTCTCTTTAGATTTTTTTTCAACAGTTAGCATATTTATATCTCCAGAGTAATGTCTTAGTCTGTTTTTTATATTGCTTATATCGTGAGGAGACGCCTCAACTTTAATAAATCTTTGAAAGTTTGGTGAATATGTATTTGAGTTGTATGATAAAATCTGCATATTATTCTCCGAATATATTAAATATCATAAAAATTTTTTTTGCTATTTGAAATTAGATAATTTATATAAGTATAAGCAAATTATACAAAAATTTTTTCATAAAAAAGTATCAAAAAAGCCCCAAAAGTGTCAAATTTGTTAAAAAATGTGGCCTCTGATGGGATTGTCTTGCTCGGCGGCGTTAAACGGGTCTACGTATTTTACTTTCGCGTTTCACTCTTTCGCAAAACACTCCGCCATCTGCCGCCTCGCACTCGAACCTTTTTAAAGGCTTCGCCTTGAGGGTTTCTCACCCTAATCAAACACATAAAAAACTCTCCTACTGGAGAGCTTTTAAAAATGGGGCGTCTGATGGGACTCGAACCCATGCATATCGGAACCACAATCCGAGGTCTTAACCACTTGACGACAGACGCCATCTGTTACTTTTTTATAATATCATAAACATTATTGAAATCAAGATAATATAAAAAAATTCTGCCTTCAAAAGACAGAATTTTTTTATACTTTATACAATATTTAGCTTATTCTCTGGAACATATATCCAATGCCACGTGCGGTCAGAATTAATTCCGGATTAGCAGGATCTGTTTCCAGTTTTGAACGCAGCCTTGAAATATGGACATCGACAACTCTTGTGTCTATTCTGTGATCCGGCGGATAAGCCCAAACATGCTGTAATATTTCATTTCTTGAAAATGCCTGACCGGAATTGTTGACAAGAAGCTCAAGTAAACTAAATTCCATACCTGTCAAACGAATTCTTTCATTTTTTCTGAAAACCTGTCTACGGGCAGTATCAATTTTTATATTGCCTGTTGTGATAACATTTTTTGTGACTTTTCCGGCAGGGGTAACAGTTTCACGATTATTTGTACGTCTTAAAACCGCTTTTACACGTGCTTCCAATTCTTTCGGGCTAAACGGTTTTATAACATAGTCATCAGCACCCAATTCAAGACCTGTAATTCTTTCCGAAACATCTCCTAAAGCAGTAAGAATAATTATAGGAACATCAGATGTTCTTCTTATCTCACGGGTAACACCATAACCATCCATTTTAGGCATCATAACATCAAGAACAACTAAATCAGGATTATATTTATTAAATGCATTTACTGCCTCTTCTCCATCTTCTGCAGTGAATACATCATAACCTGCCATTTTCAATCTTGTTTCTAAAATTCGTCTTATACTAGCTTCGTCATCAGCCAAAAGTATTCTTTGACGATCTTCCGTTTCATTCGACATTTCCACGTTTTCTGTCATAGTCTTCATTTCCTTTGTTCAAATAATCTAACACCATTAACAAAAGTATATCATAAACACAAAATATTACAAAATATTTATTTTTTTAAATTTTTTTTAATATTTGTATAAATATATTAATTTAATTTAAAAAAAATTGCAAGTACTTTTTTACAACTTTTTAAACAATTGGCTAAATTTTATAATTAGCCGATTGGGTGATGTATTTCTTCATAGCTTTAATTGTAAGATAAAGTTTAAATATTAATATGGATAATAAAGAGAAAAAATATCACGAGATTATTTCATACAATATTAAAAAACTAAGAACATCCGCCAAACTTTCTCAGGAATCAATGGCTGAAAAGTTAAGCTGTTCAAGAGAATTTATCAGCAGGGTTGAAAACAGAAAAGAAAAAGTCAGCCTGAATATGCTGTTAAAAATTGCGGATTTATTTCACGTTAGTCCGAGCAAATTATTTATACAGTCTTAGTTATAATATTTTTAAACTGCTCAAGATCTTCAATAGTATCAATTCCGACAGGGATAAAATCAACTATAGATGTTTTAATTTTCATACCGTTCTGTAACGCTCTAAGCTGTTCAAGGCTTTCTGACTGCTCGTAAGAAGATTGAGGTAGTTCTGTCATTTTTATTAAAGCTTCACGTTTGTAACCGTAAATCCCGAGGTGTCCATAAAATAAACTTTTTCCGGCATTTCTTTCAAAAGGAATTTTGGAACGGGAAAAATACAGTGCAAACCCGCAGTTATCAATTACACATTTTACAAGATTTGGATTTTCCGCTTCTTCAGCAGTAATTTCTCGTATCAATGTCGAAATATCCGCGCTTAAGTCCCCTTTTATCTCTCTGATAACTTCATCTATACTTTCAGGTTTTATAAGAGGTTCATCCCCTTGAAGATTTACAATATAAGAAATTTCAGGATGACGCATAACAACTTCTTTTATTCTGTCGGAACCGCATTTATGGTTAACGGAAGTCATTTCAACATTACCGCCGAAAGATTTTACTGCATCAAAAATACGTTCATCATCAGTTGCAACTATAATCATATCAGCAAGTTTTGACTGATTAGCCTTTTCATAAACCCATTGAATAATAGGCTTTCCTTCTACTTTGATAAGAGGCTTGCCCTCTAACCTTGAAGATCCGTATCTTGCTGGAATTATAATTGCAGTATTTCCCATATTAATCAACCTTTCTAACAATCAAAGCAACCCATTGATCTTGATGGGCTTCTTCAATTAACTTCAAATTATGTTTATTTATTGCCTCAAGAACAACAGGTTTCTTTTCGTCAAGAATTCCCGACAAAACCATAATTGCGCCTGCATTCATAATATTTTTCAAATCACCCATGATATCAGCCAAAACATTATGAAGAATATTTGCAAGCACAAAATCAAATTTTTCAGATATTTTGTCGGCTGTGTTTAATTCAAAAGTACAAGCAGCACCATTCTTTAAAGCATTTTCTTTTGCGACATCAATAACTGTTTCATCATTATCACAGCCGTAAACGTAAGATGCACCAAACTTTTTAGCACAAATAGCAAGAATTCCAGAACCAGTTCCAATATCAGCAACTTTTGCATTGTCCGGCATATATTTTTCTATTGCTTTCATACATAATTGCGTCGTCTGGTGAGTTCCTGTTCCAAAAGCACAGCCCGGCTCAAGTCGTATAACAACCTCATTCTGTTTCGGAGAATATTCAAGCCAATCAGGAACAATAACTATTTTATCCGTAACACGTGTTATATCCCACTTTTCCTTCCATTTTCCAGACCAATCTTCATTTGGCCTGCTTGATACAACAAATTCCCAACTGCCGAGTTCTTCATCAGAAAGGCCACGTGATTTTAAAAGTTTGCGTTCATTTTTTATAATTTGTCCGAGGTTTTCAGGTTCACTTGTTAGAAAAACTTTTAAAGTACCTTCTGTTGTAGATATCATTTCCAAATCTTTATAAGCTTCTTCTGCAAGAACAACACCTTCACATGGCAAATTCTCGAAAAAAAACTCAGAAACAACATCCTCAATTGCCGGATTTATTTTAATTTGTAACTCAGTATAAACAGCTTGTCTTTCTGACATACTCTAGCCTTCCAAAAAAGCACCCATTTTTCTAAACTTGTCATGTCTTTGTTTTTTCAAATCAGCAGGAGAAAGTTTTGAAAGCTCGTCAAGACTGTCAAGGATAGTCTTTTTCATATTTGCTGATATTTCATCATAATTTGTATGAGCGCCGCCTGTCGGTTCTTTGATTTCTCCGTCAATAATATCAAATTTCATCAAGTCCGGAGCAGTAATCTTCAAAGCGTCCGCAGCGTCTGCAGCTTTTGAGGCATCTCTCCACAATATAGAAGCACAGCCTTCAGGCGAAATGACAGTATAATAAGCATGTTCAAGCAAGAATACTTTATTTGCAACTGCAAGCCCTAAAGCCCCGCCGGAACAGCCTTCACCTGTAATAATTGCTATAACGGGAACTTCTAATTTTGCCATATCACGCAAATTAACCGCAATAGCTCCGCCCTGATTAGTTTCTTCAGCGCTTATCCCCGGATATGCACCCGGAGTATCAATTAAAGTTACTATAGGAATATTAAATTTATTTGCATGTTTGAATAATCTCAAAGCCTTTCTATACCCTTGAGGCTGCGGCATACCGAAGTTATATTCAAGGTTTTCCTTTGTAGATTTGCCCTTCATTGTTCCGATAATCATAACAGGCTTTCCGTCAATCTTACCAAGACCGCCGATTATAGCTCTGTCATCCATACCTTCTCTGTCGCCGTGGAGTTCTATAAAATCTTCACAAATATGGTTTACATAATCAAGAAAATTAGGTCTTTCAGGATGTCTTGCAATCTGCAATTTTTGTGACGGTTTAAGATTTGAGTAAAGTTCTCTTCTGTAATCTTCCGCCTGCTGCTCGAAAGTTTCAATTTCCTTATCTAAATCCATGCCTGACTCCAAACTTATTTTTTTTAATTCTTCAATTTTTTCCTGAATTTCCAAAATCGGTTTTTCAAAATCCAAAACTGCTGTCATATCTATAAAATCCTCTTATTGCTCAACTTTATGCATTTCTAAAATTTTAGCCAGAGTATCACGCAAATTTTTACGTGAAGAAACAACATCAACCTGACCGTATTTAAGCAAATACTCCGCTGTCTGGAAATCAGAAGGAAGTTTCTGCCTGATTGTTTGTTCAATAACGCGGCGTCCTGCAAACCCTATTCTTGCACCCTGTTCAGCCACAATAATATCGCCAAGCATACCAAAACTTGCTGTAACACCGCCAAACGTCGGCTCCGTTAAAAGATTTATATATAAAAGACCTTCGTCATCAAGTCTTGATACGGCGCAAGAAGTTTTAGCCATCTGCATCAAACTCAAAGCGCTTTCCTGCATTCTGGCACCGCCTGAAGATGTAATTGCAAGAACAGGAAGACGCATTTCAATTGCTTTTTCAATAATTCTTGTAACCTTTTCACCGACGACACTGCCCATTGAACCACCCATAAAATCAAAATCCATAACGGCAGCTGCAACTTTGTTGCCTTTAATATCAGCAATACCGGTTATCACCGCATCGTCTAGACCGGTTTTATCATGAGCCTTTTTCAATCTGTCTTTATAACTTTCAGTATCAACAAATTCAAGCGGGTCAGTGGGTTTTATATCGGTGAAAAGTTCTTCAAATGAATTTTCATCAAACAATTGCTTGATACGGGTTCTTGCATTTATTCTAAAATGATAATCGCATAAAGGACAAACCATATCATTTTTTTCTAAATCTTCTTTTAACAGCTGAGCATCACAGTGAACACATTTAGTCCACAAATTAGGATCCATATCCAATTCAACTCTGCCTTCAAGTTCACGGCGTTGAATTTGAGCCTGTTTACGTTTTTCAAACCAATCTTGTACTGTCATAATTTATATATCCCTTGAAAAATCTTTTAAATTACAAACTTATTATACTCTAAAAAAATTTAATGGCAATTTTTTACATTTACAAGTTTTAAGAAATGCACAATGATAATTAACAATTTTTTATATAATAATAATACACAACCTCAATTTTCAGGGCTAGTGTTCAGGAAACCTCATAGATTAAAACTGTTTAATGAAGTATGCTGCAGCTCGCCATCTACAAAATATTCATTAAACAAAAATAATAAAGATTACTTTGTTCGAATAGAAGAGGGTTATACAGATAACAGTCTCCACATTAAAATTGACGATAACGATTTTAACGAAATAGGATCAAGCACCCTGACCATACTTAACGATGGCAAAACTATTTATAACGATAATATAGATGTCATATCATCTCAGATGCGAAATTCCGGAGCTGGGAGCATAATGACTCTAGGGGAATTAATTACAATGTTAGAAAACAATATTGATAAAATTGAACTGCACTCTCTTGGTCAAGCTGTTTTTTTTCATTCAAAATTTAAGTTTAAACCGGCATTAAATAATATAGAAGATTTAAAGGATTACATAATAGGTGACATTCTAATGCACTCACAAGATAATAGATTTTCAAAAGTATGTACTTTAGCAAAAAAATGGCTCTATAAAAAAGACTCAAGCGCTCAATACATTGAAGAAGGCAACAACATATTATATGAATATCTTCAAACAGTTAATAAAAACAAACTTAATAAAAATAAAGAATTTGAAATCTACCCAGGATTTGATATGGTTTTGACCAGAAAACATGTACTGGATAATAAAGATTATTTTAACAAACTTTTTAAAATGTTTGGCTTTGATTATCAGATTAACGATTCTTTTTGTTAAGAAAAAATTTTTTCATATCCTCAGAAATTTGAACATTTTGAAGCGCCATATGGTATTTTCTTAAATTCGCAATAGCTTCCTGCTCCTCAAGTAAATCTCTTTTAGGAGGTTTTATAGAAGCTTTTACTTTTTCAAATTCCGTCGGAGATTTTTTGTTAATAAATTTAGCAATTATCTCATCTATATTACTCCCGCCTATACCGTACTTTGAAGCAACTTCTGAAGTAGTTGCGCCCTGCGGAAGTGTATAAAGCCAGTTTACGGTTAAAATATCCCCTTTAGAAATTGAATTTACGCCTTTTTGGTGAGGTGTGTACATAATATCCGCGGGGTTATGACTGTGCCCGAGCCCGACAGCATGCCCGATTTCATGTAAAATTGTGTGGTAAACTTCGCTTTCATCCATATAATCTGCATGAACAAGTCCTTCTGTTAATCCTATTGCCACTTCTGCACTATAAAGTCTGTTTGATGCATCATAATTAAAATAACAATGTCCGAGAGCTTTACGCTCAACCCTTTTCCAATCCACATTAACATTTGATTCAAGAAGGTTGTTAACAACTTTAAAAGCGACTCTGCCTTTTGTAGCTTTCTGCCACTCATCAAGAGCACGCAAAACCATCTGTCTGTATTTATATTCCTGTCCCTGCTTTGAATAAAACTTCATAGGTGCAATAAAAACTTTTAACGGCATAAAAGTCCATCGCATAATTTTCCCGTTTTTTAAAGATTCAGCAACATAAGTGTACTTTTGCATATTTTTATTATATAATAAATGGTAAAGAATTGCTATAATTTTAAAGACTTAGGAGAGAAATTTATGAATATTATGCAAATGATGAAACAGGCACAAAACCTGCAAAAGAAATTAAAAGAAACTCAAGATGAGCTTTCAAAAACAGAAATTACCGGAGAAGCAGCAGGCGGAGCTGTTAAAGTTGTATGCGACGGACAGGGGAAATTCAAATCAATCTCTTTAACGGCTGAGGCTATTAATCCTGATGATCCTGACTCTGTTGATCCTGACATAATTGAAATGCTTGAAGATGTTATCTCTACGGCAATTTTTGATGCAAGCGATAAAGCTTCAAAAGAAATGGAAACAAAAATGAAAGCCGTAACAGGCGGAATTAATATTCCGGGGTTAAATTTCTAATGATTTACCCAAAATCAATAGCAGCCCTGATTGAACATTTTCAAAAATTCCCGTCGGTAGGGCCGAAATCAGCTCAAAGAATGGCATTCTATTTACTTAGAATGCCATTAACAGAGGTGGAAAAATTTGCACAGAGTATGATTGATGCAAAAGAAAATACAAAAACCTGCGAAATTTGTTTTAATCTTTCTTCAACAAGCCCCTGTGAGATTTGCAGTTCTCCCCAGAGAGACAAATCAACAATTTGCGTTGTTGCTGAAACAAAAGACTTAATTGCAATAGAAAAAACAAATGAGTATAGAGGTTTATACCATGTTCTGCAAGGTCTGATTTCTCCTATGGACGGAATAGGTGCTGATGATATAAGGATAAAAGAATTGCTTAACCGTCTTACTGATGAAAAAGTTAAAGAGGTTATTCTGGCATTAAGCCCGTCAGTTGAGGGGGAAGCAACAAGCCTTTATTTAACAAAGCTGATGAAACCGTTCGGGATAAAAATCTCACGGATAGCATTCGGTTTACCTGTCGGGGCTGATTTGGAATACGCAGATGAAATCACAATTGCAAAAGCTATTGAAGGCAGACGGGAACTTTAAATAATTTATTATTACTCTTTTTCAACTATAAAATGTCTTAAAATAGATAATATATAGTGTTTCACAACAGGTTTATAGATATCAGAAACTTTTGGGAGAAGGCAGCGTATTACTCTGACAAAATGCATTCCCATGGCATCCAGTTCCTGTCCGGAAATAGGCAGACCTTTTATATATTTTATAAGAATTGAATATAAATAATTTTTGTCGCATTCAAAATCTTTTATTATATTATCCAGCAGGACTACTATCACCATTTTATTCTGGTAAGCTTTATTTGATTTTGAAACACCGTCTTCATGGCTTCTTATAAAGGTTAAAACTTCGGGGATAACAGCGAGATCGGAATAATAAGACAAATCAGCCCAGAATTTAAAATCTTCGGCATGCAGGCAACCTTTATTATATTCAAGATTATTTTCAACAATAACAGAACGTCTTATCATGCCTGAGGGGTTTGAAATACATCCTTTCACATAGCGTGTTAATAAGGTTACATCCTGAATTTTCGTCGGAAGATGAACCTCTTCGCCTGTATGAAGGCGTTTAAAGAAGGTCCCGAGTCCGCCGACATTCGGGTGGGCTTCCATATACGCAACCTGTTTTTCCAAACGAGCAGGAGCACTATAGTCATCAGCATCTAAACGGGCAATATATTTCCCTCTGCAAAGTTTTAATCCGCGGTTTACACTTGCAATAATCTTTAAATTGGTTTCATTTTTATAATACCTGATTCTTTTATCGTTGTAGGAAAGAATAACCTCTTCAACATTATTTGTAGAGCCGTCATTAATGATTATGAACTCAAAATCAGTAAAAGTCTGGTTTAAAATACTTTCAACAGACTGGCGCAGTTCATTTTCCCGCGCGTTATAAACAGACATCAAAACAGAAACAACGGGAGCATCCTCCTCATTATAAAAATGATTTAATATAGCATCAATATAAACACTTATTCTTTCATGTAATTTGTCAGGAATGTTTGCATTAATTTTGTTTTTTACCTCAGAGAGAAAATTTTTAACATAATCATATTCACCGGCCGGAAGAGGGATATCATGTTTAAATTTTTCTAAAGCATTATACATTAAATCTTTATCGCATTCAAAATCTTTTATCATGTTTTCAAGCGCAATACACATGAGCATTTTATTTTGAAATCTTCTGTTACTTGCGCATATACCGTCATTTGAAATTCTGTAATAAGTTAAGATTTCGGGGAGTAATGCAGCCTTTGAAAATCTTGTAATATCAGACCACATTTTAAAGTCTTCAGCATGCAGACAATTTTTGTCATAATAAATTCTGTTTTCGCGAAGAATTGATTTTCTAATCATTGCAGAAGAATGCAAAAGACACCCCGGTATGTATCTTATACAACTGTTAAGCTCATCAATACCGGTAATCTGCTCCCAATTAAAATTATTCGGAACAAATTCAAAAAGAGTACCCAGAACTCCTATATCCGGATGCTCCTCCATATAATTAAACTGTTTTTCAAGACGTTCCGGCGCGCAATAATCATCGGCATCTATCCTGGCAATATATTTTCCGGCGCTGTGGTCTATTCCTTTATTCAAAGTTGCAATAAGCTTTAAATTTGTTTCATTTTTTAAATATTTTATACGCTCATCACTGAAAGAATAAACAACTTCATCAATATTATTGTCAGTCGAACCGTCATTTATTATAATAAATTCAAAATCAGCGAATGTCTGGTTAAGAATACTCTCAATTGCAGCTCTTAATTCATAAGGATGGGTGTTATATACCGGCATTAAAACTGATATTTTTACAGATTCGTTTGACATAAATCACCCTTATTTAACATAAAAAAAACTCATTTTTTATCAAGCTAAAGTCAAGATTATAAGCAATAATAGCCCGAACCTGGGAGATCTAGCGAAATGTAACGTTCAGGACACTTATCAGGATAATTCTGTATATAATTTTGCACCTCTTCCATAGTACAATGACTACCCCATCCTTGACATTCCTTTACCGGTTCCGGCTCAGGAAGTAATGTGTAGGTTATATCCTGCAGGCCGCTGAAATTTGATACAGAAAACAAATACAAGTCCTGATTTATTGTATTAGGATTCTTAGCAGAATTAGTATCAACCATCATGGTGACATTTGTAGGCGTAGTACTATCAAAACCGAAGGTCATACCATCTGTGGTAGTAAAGATATATGGGATTTGAGTCCATAAATTCTCACTCATTTCATCTGTTCCCGGAATCTTATATTCTACAGGCAGACTCTCAGAAAGAGCACACGAAGAATCAATTATCATACAATCTTCAAGGATTGAAAAATATTTTTTAAATTCTGCTTTAAAACGTGATACATCAAAGGCATCTCCATACATCAACGATATCAATGGTAAATCTGATACTGATGTTACCTCATTTTTTGACATCATTAAATTAAACCCGTTAGAGATTGTATTTTTCGCCTTTTTATACTGGCTGTCGTATACCTTTTCTTTGTATTTTGATATCAAAGTCGGAAAACTTATTGCTGCTACTACTCCAATTATGCCAATAGTAATCAAGACCTCTGCTAAGGTAAATGCATAATGACATCCGAATAAAGAAGCTTTAATTCCGGAAAGACCGGCGAAAACTAGCTCAGAGCGCCCCCCCCCCGAAGTTCTGCAACGCTAATCTTTTTCATAAATAAGCTTCCTTTCTTTTTAATGTTTAGTATTGTTTGTATAACAATACTAACATATAAAAAACGGTTTTGTCAATCGTGATGCATCAAACAAAAAAATTCCCTGTTTTTTCAAACAGGGAATTTTTTATATAAGGATTACCTTATTTTGATTTTGTCGGAATTCTCATTGCATAGAATGAACGAACAACGAACACCAATGCAATTACTAAGAATATCCAGCCGGCAATCGGTGCAATACATCTGAAAGATTCAGAAATTGCAATTTCCATTGCCAGAAGCCCGAACAATGTTGTGAATTTGATAATCGGGTTCATAGCAACTGAAGATGTATCTTTGAAAGGATCACCTACAGTGTCGCCGACTACAGTAGCTTCATGAAGCGGAGTGCCTTTTTCTGCCAGATCAACTTCAACGATTTTCTTAGCATTATCCCAGCATCCGCCTGCGTTTGCCATAAATACAGCCTGGAACAGACCGAATACGGCAATTGCAATCAAGTAGCTTACAAAGAATGCTACAGGAGCTGATGTCATGCAGTTTGGAGCTGACAAACAAGCAAAAGCAAGTGCAAATGCAAACAATGCGATAAAGATATTTACCATACCTTTTTGAGCGTATTGTGTACAAATTTTTACAACTTCTTTTGAGTTTGCAACGTTAGCACTCTTAGAATCAGCTTCTCCGAGTTTAATGTTATCCTTAATATATTCGGTTGCAGAGTATGCACCTGTAGTAACAGCCTGCATAGATGCGCCTGAGAACCAGTAAATTACCGCACCGCCTGACAACAAACCAAGCAATGTATAAGGATTTAACATATTCAAAATCATTTCAGGTTCGATACCCAAAGTTGATTTGATAACAAGAATAAGTGAGAAAATCATTGTTGTTGCACCAACAACAGCTGTACCTATAAGTACAGGTTTTGAAGTTGCTTTGAATGTATTTCCTGCACCGTCGTTTTCTTCCAGGTATTTCTTAGCATTATCGAAATCAGGTTTGAAAGAATATTCTTTTTCGATTTCTTCGCCAACATTCGGAATATCTTCAATTAAAGATAATTCATATACTGATTGAGCGTTATCAGTTACAGGACCGTAAGAGTCTACTGCGATTGTAACAGGTCCCATTCCTAAGAAACCGAATGCTACCAGACCGAATGCAAATACTGAAGGATAAATCATCAATGTTTCAGGAATATGTAATGAAGCTACATAAGCCAGCCCCATTAACAATACGATTACCATACCAATCCAGAAACCTGAGAAGTTACCTGAAACGATACCTGAAAGGATTGTTAATGATGCTCCGCCTTCTCTTGATGCGGTTACAACTTCTTCTGTATGTTTTGCTTTCGGAGAAGTAAATATTTTTGTGAATTCAGGAATTAAAGCTGCACCTAAAGTTCCGCAAGAAATGATTGCAGAAAGTACAAGCCATAAATTTCCGCCTAAATCAGCCAATAACCAGTGGCTTACGCCGAAAGTCATTGCGATTGATAAAATAGATGTTAACCAAACAAGGTTAGTTAACGGTTTTTCAAAATCGAATTTTTCAGTTTTTGCTGCATAGAATTTATCTGCAACATTGTTAATCCAGTATGAAACAACTGAAGTAACAATCATCAGGAATCTCATAACAAAAATCCATGTTAATAATTGAACCTGGTTTGCTTCACCAACTACAGCAAGCAAGATAAATGAAACAAGAGCAACACCTGTTACACCGTAAGTTTCAAACCCGTCAGCTGTAGGCCCGATAGAATCGCCTGCATTGTCGCCTGTACAGTCAGCAATAACGCCGGGGTTTCTCGGGTCATCTTCTTTAATACCGAATTGAATTTTCATCAAGTCTGAACCGATATCGGCAATCTTTGTAAAGATACCGCCGGCTACACGAAGAGCAGATGCGCCTAAAGATTCACCGATTGCAAAACCGATAAAGCATGCCCCTGCGATTTCACCCGGAACAAAAAGTAGGATGATTAACATCATAATAAGTTCAACGGATACAAGGCAAACACCGATTGACATGCCTGCTTTTAAAGGAATGTTCATAACATCAAGCGGTTTACCTTTTAAAGATGCGAATGCAGTTCTTGAGTTTGCTAAAGTGTTCATTCTGATACCGAACCATGCAACACCGTAAGAACCCAAAATACCTATAACTGACCATGCAAGAATTATCAATACATTTGTCAAAGGCATCTTTTGCAGGTAACCGAAGTAAAATGCGATACACAGACCGATTAATACTTCAAGTACCAAAAGGAATTTACCCTGTTGAATTAAGTAAGTTTTACAAGTTTCGAAAATAGTGTTTCCGACATCAGCCATTGCTTTGTGAACATCTAATTTCTTAATTCGTAAAAATTCAATAAATCCGAATATCAAACCTACAACAGAAATTGCAATACCGATAAGCAATAAGTTAAAGCTTTCGGGACTTGCATTTTTGATACTCGGAACAACTAAATCTGCTTCGCTTGCAAGAACAGGCGAAACACCCATAAGCAACATAGCCAAAAGAGCCATTAATGCTTTTGGAGAAGTCAACTTTTTAATCATAATCTCTCCTTCACTAAAATAAGTTGTCCTACCTCAAACTAATGTTTTTATTATAGAACAAACTAAAATTTTTACAATAATGTTAAAAAAGATTAATAAAGATACACATCTTCCAAAAGCTTTATTTCAAACTCGCTTCCGGCAGGGATTGAAATTCGTCCGCCTTTAGACCAGAGGGCAAATACAGGAGAGCCGACAAAGTTAACGACATAAACAACCATTCCGGATAAAACAGGAATAGGAGAAATTAATATACCCACCGGATTGTCAGCAAGTTTTGAAGATGTTCTTCTGGTCTTTTTATAGAAATTTTCCCCTTTATCAACCTGACTTGCAACACCTTTCCAGTAACTGCGTTTCCCCTTCATATTATTAAAAAATATTTTTTTCATATTAGCTTTTGTAATTTTACCGTGAACGCTTTTTGTCTGACCGTTTACGGTAATACTGTCAACCATAAGCACAACAAGACCGCCGTTTCCGCTCATTTGAGGCTGATGAGAATCTTCTACTACCGCGGTAAACCTTGTTCCCTCCGGTATTGTAATATATCTCTGGGTTACAGGCTTAATTGATGTAAAAGAAACCTTTGCCCCTTCTCTTAAATAATCCGAGATTACAGAATTTGACTTAACTCTGAATTTTGTACCTTTTTCAATTCTTATTGCAGTAGATTTATCGTATTTATAATCGTTTTGAAATTTTTTAACGCCAATTTGCGGTTTTACATCTGGTGTAACAGGCAAAGACTTTGGCGGAGTTTCGGGTGTTGAAGTTTTTGTTGTTGGAGATGCGGACTGCGAAGGCTCCGTCTTTGGTAATTCCGGCAAAGACTGTTCAAGCTTTGAGGGGTCATAAGTTCTTCTGATTTCATCATCAACGGAAGTATCCAACTCAAAAGCAAAACAGGGAGATAACAGCATAGAACAAACAATTGCAGCCAATACGCCCTTCACTATTCACACCTCACTTGCTCAACATTTCATTAATAGCTTTAGCAGCTTTTTTACCTGCTCCCATGGCATTAATCGCATTAGATTCACCGACAGGCGCAACATCTCCGCCAGCATATACTGTCGGAATATTTGTTGCACGGGTTTCTCCGTCAACCGTAATATATCCTTTTTTATCGGTTATAATTTCAATCCCGTCAGCTTCTGCGGAACGCTGTATAATCGGATTTGGGCCGGTACCAAGTGCTACAATTACAGTGTCAAGTTCAACTGTTTCCGTTTTACCCGTAGGCACAGGTCTGCATCTGCCTGATTCATCAGGTTCACCGAGTTCCATAACTTCAAGCTCCACAGCTTTAACATAACCGTTTTCACCAATTATTTCTTTGGGAGCATACAGGAATTTAAACACAATGCCTTCTTCTTTTGCGTGTCTGATTTCTTCCAAACGGGCAGGAAGTTCTTTTTCAGTACGCCTGTAAATAATATAAACTTCTTCAAAACCAACGCGGACAGCAGTTCTTGCAGCGTCCATAGCAACATTTCCGCCGCCGAATATTGCGGCTTTTTTGCCTACTTTTAAAGGAGTCGGACTGTCGGATTGCCCTGCATGCATTAAATTTACTCTTGTTAAAAATTCATTTGCAGAGAAAACACCGTTTAAATTTTCTCCGGGCACATGAAGCATTTTAGGCAAACCCGCACCCGAACAGATAAATATTGCGTCAAATCCGTCTTCTTGTAACTGCTTCAAGGTAATTGATTTTCCGACAACAACATTGGTATGAAATTTTACCCCCATTGCCTTAAGATTTTCAATTTCTCTGTCAAGCACTACACGCGGAAGTCTAAAAGGCGGAATACCGTATCTTAAAACACCGCCGAGTTCATGAAGTGCTTCAAAAACTTCAACATCATGACCTGCTTTTCTTAAATCGCAGGCTGCAGTCATTCCTGCACAACCGGAGCCGACGACTGCAACTTTTTTACCTGACGGCTGTATTTCAGGGGTTTCAGCTTTTGTGTTATCCCCGACATATCTTTCCAGAGCACCGATTGCAACGGGCTCCCCTTTAATTCCTAGGATACACTGTCCTTCACACTGTCTTTCCTGCGGGCAAACGCGGCCGCAGACAGACGGAAGCATACTCGTCTGACGAATAATTTCACCGGCTATATTTAAATCCCCGTCTTTAATTGCTTTTATAAAATCAGGAATTTGAATATTAACAGGACATCCTGCTACACATCTTGGTTTTTTACAGTGCAAACATCTTGATGCTTCTAACTTTACCTGTTCTTCGGTTAAATTGCTTTCAACCGGTTCAAAATTATGACGTCTTTCTAATTTATCCTGTTCTTTAACATGTTGTCTTTCTACAGCCATTTTTATACCTCTCCCTATTCTAATATAATTTTACTTTCAAAAAATCTTTTATGCAAGAATATCAAAAAAAGTTAATAAATCATTGTAATTAAGGGATAATTATCTTTAAATATAGTTATGGATATATCAGAAAAAAGCCGTAAATCTCTCGAATTTGACAAAATAGCACAAATACTTTCAAACTTTGCAAAAACTAAACAAAGCAGAGATATTTGTCTTAAAACTCTGCCGTTTACTGATATTGTAAAAATAAAAAAAGAGCTTCAATGCACACGCGAGGCAAAAGCAATTCTTGATGTCCCATCGGATATTCCGATAGAATTTGTTGCTGATATTGAGCAAATAAAAAAAAATATCGGCTCGACTTATCTTTCGGAAGAAGAACTTATTGATGTTGCAAAAACATTAAGAACATCAAGACTTATTAAAAAATTTCTTTCGGATAATTTTGAAAACGATTCAATAATAAAAAACTCGGCACAAAATCTGCTCGTTGATAAAGAACTGGAAGAAAAGATTTTTGCAACATTTGATGAAAATTTAAATATAAGACAGGATGCAACACCCGAATTAAAAGGACTTTATTCCGCTCTGAGAGATAACGAAAAGAATTTAAAAACAACTGTTAATTCACTTTTAAATTCTCCCGACTTTACAAAACACCTGCAGGAAACCATCTATACAACACGTGATGACAGAATAGTGTTTCAGGTTATGGCTTCATCAAAAAGCAAAGTCCCCGGGATTGTACACGATGTTTCCGCAACTAACAAAACATTCTATATAGAACCGCAGCAAATAGTTCCATTAAATAATAAGATCAGGGAAATTAAATCAAATATTCATTCCGAAATGGTTAGAATTCTTGCAGCCCTGACCTCTCTTGTTAAAGATAAAATAGGTGAGCTTATATTAACAGAACAAATTCTTGCAACTATTGACTACCATTTTGCAAAAGCTCGTTATGCCGTAAAAATTCAGGCAATTGAACCAGAAATTGTGACACATAAATTTCTAGAATTTGAAAATATGAAGCATCCGCTGCTTATCGGAAATGTTGAAAATGTTGTAACAAACAATTTTGAAATCGGAAAAGATTACAAATCAGTTATAATTACAGGTTCAAACACCGGCGGAAAAACAGTTACATTAAAAACAATAGGACTATTTCTTCTTATGACAAAAGCTGGAATGTTTCTGCCCTGTACAGCTGCAAAAATCTTTCCGTTTGAAAATGTTTTTGCCGATATAGGTGATGACCAAAGCATTTTACAAAATCTTTCAACATTTTCATCACACATGACAAATATCATAGAAATTTTAGAAGAATGCAATGAAAAAACTTTTGTACTCCTCGATGAAATATGCGCAGGCACTGACCCTGTAGAAGGTGCCGTTCTAGCGCAGGTCATACTTGAAAAACTCGCAGAAAAAAATGTTTTATCAATGGTTACAACCCACTATGGAGAATTGAAAACTCTTGAGTACACAAATCCGTATTTCAAAAATGCTTCGGTTGAATTTGATACGGAAACTTTAAAACCTACATACAAACTTCTTATCGGAATACCGGGTTTGAGCAATGCTATCGCAATCGCTTCAAATCTCGGGCTGGATAAAAGCATAACAGAAAAAGCCCGAAATATAGTTGTTTCCACAAAAGACCCGTCAATACTTGTTGTTGAAAAACTTCAGGAAACTCAGGCAAAACTTGCACACAATCTTGAAGAAGCAGAAAATTTGAAAGAAACATCGGAAAACTTGAAAACCGAATATGAAGAATCTCTTGCCTCTTTAAAAAAAGACAAAAAGAAAACCGTCAAAATAATAAAAGACAAATTTGACAGGGAAATGCTTGAAGCAAAAGCAGAAATCAAAGAAATTCTTGACGAACTCAGACGCGAAAAATCCGAAAAAATTGCCCGCAGATCTTATGCAAGACTTGCAATGACAGAACAAAAATTCAAAGGCAAACTTTCTGAATTTGACGAAAAACAGCAATATGAAGAAATAGATTGGACAAATGTCAAAACCGGCGACAAATTAATACTGAAAGAGCTTCACCAGCCTGTTACAGTTCTTTCATTACCTGATAAGAATGACTATATAACTGTTCAAATGGGCAATTTTAAAACAAAAATCAAATGCGATAAACTTGCACCTTACGATTCCGCATTTGAAAAGAAAGAAAATGTTTACCGCCCGAGTTCTCTTGAAAAATTTGAATTAAGAAGAACAAATATTTCAAGTACGCTTGACCTGCGCGGTTATAAGGTTGAAGATGCCCTAGACAGTCTTGAATTTTACCTTGATAAAGCAAGCCTTGCAAACCTTGCCTGTGTAACAATAATTCACGGACACGGTACAGGAGCATTAAAATCTGCCGTAAGAGACTTTTTATCAACATCACCTTATGTTGCAAAATTCCGTCCCGGAGAAGACGCCGAAGGCGGCGACGGAGTGAGTGTGGTAGATATTAATTAAACGAAATAGGTTTTGATTTTGAATTTTTGATTGTTTCAGAAAAACGCGACAATAACTCAGCAGCTAATCTTTCACTTTCTTGGGATTGCCTTATTATATTCTCTTCCCGAGACATATCGGGTTTAATACCCAAAAACCGTTTTATTTGATTCATACGTGTATGCTTAAGTTCTTGTGCCGCACCTTCTGACAAATTTTTATATAGTGATATAACATTTTTAGCATCAACAGGAATATCAATGCCTGCATACTTGGCGGCTGCAGCAAAGCCCGCATTATAAGAACGAACTTCATCAGCATAAATTTTCTTCAAAGATTTTAAAATATATGCATTTTCTTTATCTTTACCCGGGGTTAAAATCCCTTTAGAATAAAGAATTTCTATAATATCGTTCTTTGTCAAAGACTTACCTGTTTCCATTTTTTCTAAACTAGCCATTTGGAGTTTAAGGTATTTAGATTGAAGATCATATTTTAACGTCTTTGCAATATCTTTATCAATCATTTTGCGGCCAAATGAAAATTTCCCTTTAATTTTCGGCAAACTCAAATATCCCGAAGTTGCGCTTATTGCATGTTGTATTTCATGAGCCAGAGTATTTACACGCATAGTAAAAAGGATTTCCGGATTATTGGACAATCCTCGTGACAATTCCTTTAAATAGTCATCATTTACAAATATAGCTGATGCCCTTTTATAGTGTTCGCCGCTTGTAATACCACCGGCTTGTTTAAAAGCTTCGTTTATATCTTCAGGTTTCATTCTTTGTTTTAGCAGAAAGTTTTTTGCTTCTTCTTTGGGACCAAGAATTTTTATTTTTTTAGCTGCTTTTTTGCCTATTGTATCGGAAATTATTTCTTGAACCTCTGCATTCTCAATCTTTCCACCTGATTGTCGCATTTTTTCAGCAATCGCAGTACCGATTTTATTACTGTTTTTAACCAGACCGCGATTAGACATAACACCTGTAGCCTTAAATATAAGGCGTCCTATAGAAACCATAATTTTCTCCTTTATTTTCCCCGTTATTTATATAAAATATTTGTTGACTAATAAATTGTCCTAAATTTAAATATTATTGCGAAATTGTAAAAAAGTGATAGAATAAATTTTAAAAAGAATAAGAGAAAGGATAAAATTATGATAATGATTGAAGATATAAGAAAAGAACATGAGCTTGTTGATTTGTTCTGCAGTCTTGCAGAAGTTCCATCCCCTTCTATGCACGAAGAAAAAGTTGCAGAATGGATTAAAAATTATTGCGACAAAAATGGAATAGATTGCAAATTTGATGATTTTAAAAATGTAATTATAAATATACCTGCGACTGACAGTTCCAAAGAACCGCTAATGTTGTCTGCTCACATGGATGTAATAGGAGATGACAGCCCCGTAAAAACTTATGCAGATGAAAACGGCTTTATACACGCAATAGATAGAACACTCGGCGGAGATGACAAAGCCGGCGTTGCAAATGCTCTTTATTTTGCAAAAGAACTTGCAAAATCAACAATGATGCATGGCGGTCTTGAAATTATGTTTACCCGTGATGAGGAAAACGGGCTGTCTGGGATCAGAAACGCAAACTTGAAAAATTTCAAATCTAAATACGTTCTTGTCCTTGACAGCGACACTTTAGGGCAGTGCGAAGTATCAGGCGCAAGCTATACTTTAGCTAAAATTAAAGTTCACAGCTTCAAAGGCGGGCACTCAGGTATTGATATCGGTGACAAAACAAGAGCTAATGCTGCAAAACTTATTGCAGATTTAATATCAAATCTTCCTCAGGGAGTTTTCTATGAAGAAGAAGGGACAGTAATTACTTCTTGCAATTTAGGCGGAATTTCAGCAGGAGATATCAATGTTACTAATATTATTAACACTGATGCCGAAGTAAGCTACTCAATAAGAAGTTCAAGCCGTAAAAAAGAAGAAGAATTGAAATTGAAAATGGCATTAACTGTTGATGAATTTAACGAAAAACACAAAAATCTTGCGGATGCTACAATTGAGTTTGAAGAACACCTTCCTCCTTTTGAAAAGTCTGAAGATGATTATATTCCGATACTTTTTGAAGCTGCCGCAAGAAAAGCAGGAGTAGAGCCCGATATAACCTCGTTCCATGCCGGTGCGGAAACTCATATTTACGCAAACGAAACAAATGCGAATAATGATAAATTTGTACCGTATTTGCTGGGTCTTGCAACAGTTTGCAATATGCACTCAAAAAATGAATATCTGGATTACAAATCAATGCTTAAAGGACAGGAAGTCTTGAAAGAGCTTTTTAAAGCTTATAATTCATAGTGTAAAATCGCACAGCAGGTGCGCGATGACAGAAAGATTTCAATGAATTAACAACTATGAAAACGCCTTAAAGGAACGTTCTACGTTTTTATCTATTACACTCTTAATTGATTCATATTCGGTTTGAAGAGCACTGTGCTGAGTATCAAGTTTTTTCAAATCCTGATCCAGCTTTTTATCTTCGTTCTGGATTTCACGAACGGTATTTTCGTATTCAACTTCTGCTTTGGCAATGGCAACCTGATCCTCCTGAGATACTATGTCTGAGGCACTGCTGTATATGATGGAACTCCAGTCATAAGTACCCATACCGGGATATTTGTCCGAACCGTTTTCATTGAATTTTGCCTGTTCCAAAGTTATCATTCCATGTTCAAGTGCAAACTGAATCCATTCCGAATTATTCATAAGGCTGCTGTCAAGCTCTTTATAACATTTGCCGTTTTCCTGTTTTTCTGACTCGCTCAATCCCCCCATACGGTACCAGAGGTTTGTGTACCACTGATATTTAGAATCACTTTTATCAGGAATTAAAACACTGTTATTTAATATATTATCCAATTCTATTTTATAATTATTTTCATTATTGATATAATTTTTATAATTATTTATTAATGTTTGTTCAAAATTTTGAACTGCAGTATCAAGCTTTGCATTATATTCCTGAATATCTTCCAGATACTGCTCATCAATTTGTTGTTTTTTCTGTTCATACTCTGCATAAGCTGCGTCATAAGCTTCAACATCATCAACCATTTCAGGGTTCCCATTTAATTTTATTTGTTTTATAACATTATCTAGAAACTTATTGTATAAATACGAAATATTTGGATTCTCATAATCACTTGCAAATGAATTCATTGGAGCGTTAAACCAATTGGCATTATCTGGATCTATTTCATAATAATCCTTTGTCAGCTCATCTTTTGCCCTATAATAAACAGCATAAGCACGCTCATATTCATCATTTGCGGATGAGCCCCAAGCACCGGAATCCACATTTTCCTTTGCTTCTAAATAGTATGCTTCAGCTTGTTCAAACACTTCCTGATCGTGCATCCTGTCTGCTTCATCCTTTTCTATTTTCAATGTATGAGAAGGATCATGTAGCGTTGACTCTGAAGAAACGACACAGGCAAAATAATATGCATCAACTAATGCCTGTTGAAGCTCTGTAAGATTATACCCGTCAACTGTACCAGCCCAGATTTGATTTCGTAATTCTTCAAAATTTGAGTATTGGATTCCTGACTGAGAAAAATCTGCACCATAAGCTCCTTGCCAGCCAGCCCAGTGCTCTGGCTCCCAAAATGTTACAGACTCATTAAAATATTTGTCCTCAGATGACATTGGTTCATAAACACCATCACTATTAAAACTTGTAAATAAAGAACCGTAATCATCTGTCATAAGAAGAGCCAATACATCTTCAAATCCCATTTGTATATATGGATAGTCTGCTGTCATATTTACATTGAATGTTTCTGTAGTTTCGTCATATAATCCAGGATATTGATTAAATGCACTTAAAAATGTATTAGTATACAGTTCGTCAACATATTCTTTCTGGTATTGTGATTGAAGTGGTTCTGCAGGATATGCAGCCTTTTGAGGAGGTGTTAAAGAAGGAACAGAAGCTATTAAATCCACTGCACTATTCAATAAAGTTTTATAAACACTATCATTAGTCAGCTTATCATATCCTAATGTATTAATATAATTTTGTAATTCCGATGTATGAGAGCTGTAGTCGGGAGATACAATTAATTCATTTATGCCGTCTCCGTTTGTATCTGCAGTACTTAAAAAGTGAGAAGATACAATATATTCACCTGAGTTATTATCATAATCAACAAAATTATTAATTAATCCGCGTAAACCATCTTGATTAATTATTTTATCTTCATAAATTCCATAAATATCATTTTCATCATAAAAATCAGCATAGCTCCTGCCATATATCTTTTCAAGCTGATTAGTATGTTCAGGATTGGTAATTTTTGATACTCCATAACAGTCCAGAAATTCAGTTAATGTTCTGCTTCTTGTAAAATTATCAATATCATTTGCAGATACAAGAATCTGACCTGATGAATTTACCATAGCATACTGGTTTTTCATATCGCCGAAAGACAATAGCGTACCGGCTGTTAAGGCCTGAGATACATTGTTGCCGGCCCCGTCATAATTTGTATAGACCAATTTTTGCGTGTTTAAGGCATTCATGTACTTTTCACTCGCTTCGCTTGATTTGTCTGCAAGACGAAGTTTGCTGTTAGTCAATATTTGTGAACGCAATTCATTATCCGTTAATTTTGCGGTGATACTTAATAGACGTGCCTGACCGGCTGACATTCCCATATGTGTTTTCCCTTTTTATATTATCCACATTTTTATTTATCGGAAGGGAATTAATATTCTTTAAGTATCTGCACAGTATGGCCCCTATCCTATCCTATCCTATCCTATCCTATGAGGCATTATAACAGTGTTTCAGACTTTGTAAAACTTTTGTTACATTTTGTTACATGTAATGCTATACCGCACATTACACTTTATTATCAACAATTTTTTCGGCCGGCGCCAAACCGGGTTCCAAATCCGAACCTGTTATCCATTTTCTGAATTTAAATTGAGCTTTTGGCAGGGCAAAGGCCAGTAAAAAACTACTCAATGCAACATTTGTTATTATATTTGCGGATTTTGCAATTCTTGACTTTTTTACAAACAATTTAAAGGTGTTATCACTTAATTTTTCAGCCTTTTTAGCAAAAGTTTCAATATCATTTCTAAATTTAGCAAGATTTTTTATATCAACATAAGCCCTTGGATCTCTAACTCCATTATCAAAAGTTTTCACCTTATTAAATTTATTTGCGAATTTCATAAACAGAGTATCTTTGTTTGAAGTATCATCAATAAATTTCATTAAATCATCAACCCTGTCCGAAACCGGTAATCGTTTCAATATAGTGCCGTCTTTAACCTGTTTTATGAAATCTTTATCAGCAAGAATTACCGGATCAAGTTCCACTCCTGTTAACTTATTTAAACCTTTTTCAATCCATTTTGGCGCTACAAAATTTAAAAACATCATGCCTGCCATTTTAAAAGAAATGTCATAGGCTTCATTTTTATTTCTGGCGGTTCCGACACGTCCGAGAGCGTAACCGCCGTCTGTTACAGCCATTTTGTCCTGTGCGGAAAAATTTGCAGCCTTTGCAATCCAGTTTCCTTTAAAACTAATATCTCCGGATTTATAAAACCTTTCTCTTTGTAAAAAACTTATTTTATTTGATTTTTGTGCAGCCTCTTTTTTTCTTAAATTTTCAATTTTTTTCGCGGAAGATGCAAAAATAAGTTTCGGCAGAATAAAACCCATAAACAGAATAGGAATTGTTGTTGATGCCACAAATTTTGAAGCCAGTAATTTTTCATATAATTTTTTGTTATTTTTAGCTTTTATTAAATCCTTTACAGCATCAGGAGCTGTTGTTTTAAATTTTTCAATATTGTAATCAATCCCTTGAATTCCGTTTTCTTCCTTGAACAATTTCAAATTAACTTTCGGGTTCAAACCTTTTGCTTTTATATACTTATCACACAGCCAGCCTACTAAAGGAATACCGCCGAGCCATACTGCAGATACAGCATATTCATCTAAAAAACGTTCTCTTGCCGCAAGATATGCAATCCCTTTTGATTCTTTTTTATTCTGTTCATAAGTCAGAGCAATTTTTGTCGGAACCTCTATCCCGCAGTCGCGGACTATTAAGGGGTAAACACTGTTATTATTGCCGATTGCCGAAATTATATTTGCTATTTTCATTTTTATTTTCTCCAATTCCTTAAGTAAAAAAATAGTCCCTCACGCATCTCTTGCTCCTTGAAAGACTATTTTTTTAACGGAATTGTTTTATCAGAAAATCTTTAAAGCGTGCACCACCAATCCCATAGCCTTTCAAGGTCGCTATGATGATGGATATGATGAAGTTTTAAAGATTGGTTTTGTAACATTTTTAATTTTCCTGTTAGTATATGATAATGCAAAAAATATAATATTGCAATACCGTCCTGTACAAAATTTAATAAAACCCGTAAATATTTATTTTTGCTAATTAATTTTTATTAAAAAATTTCTGTACTTCAGTTACTTTATCAGGATTGCTCAGTTTTATAAGAATTGTTTTATCTTTGGAAGTCTGTCCCTTTACTATTTCAAAATTTGATTTCGGAACTTTTAACTGTTTTGATAAAAGCTCTATAACAGCCTTATTTGCCTTGCCTTCAAGCGGCTGTGTCGTAATTTTAAGTTTTATCATATCATCCGAAATTATTATTTCATTTTTACTTGCGTTAGGCGACACACGTATATTAATAATCAATCCTTCTTTAACTTCTTTAATCATTTTTGTAATCCTTATGAATGAATTTTTCCGATTTACTTGAAAAATTCAAATAAAATCTGTATTATGATTATATCATGAGCGAAAAACCTCTTTTTGACGATATAAAAAAAGAACTTATTGCACAAAACAGAGAGCCTTCTGAAATTGAAGAAATCGAAAAGGCATATCTGTTTGCAAAACGTCTGCACGAAGGTCAATACAGGATTTCAGAAGAACCTTATATTATTCATCCCGTAGAAGTTGCCAAGATCCTTGTAGGTCTGAAGGTTGACTCACACACACTTGAAGCAGCTTTTCTGCATGATATTCTTGAAGACACTGACACGCAGCCCGAAGAAATAGAAAAACTTTTCGGTAAAGATGTTTTATCCCTTGTACAGGGAGTTACAAAACTCGGTAAATTACAGTTTAAATCAAAAGAAGAAAGACAGGCCGAAAACTTCCGCCGTCTTTTTATTGCGATGGCAAAAGATATTAGAATTGTATTCTTAAAACTTGCAGACAGACTGCATAATATGCGAACCCTGAACTTTATGACTACAACAAAACAACAAAAAATTGCACGTGAAACTCTTGATATTTTTGCTCCGCTTGCCAATCGTTTAGGGATTTACAAAATAAAAGCAGAGCTGGAAGATTTGTCACTGCGGTATCTTGAACCCGATAAATATTTTGAAATTGCGCGTCTTGTTTCTCAAACAAAAGCCGACAGAGAGACTACTGTTCAAATACTTATTGATAAAATTACAGCCGACGTAAAAAAGGCCGGTATTAATGCTCAAATTACGGGCAGAGCAAAGCATTACTACAGTATTTACAGTAAAATGAAACGTCTGAATATAGCTTTCCACGACCTTTACGATATAACGGCAGTTCGTGTAATAGTTGATACGGAAAAAGAATGCTATGAGGTTTTAGGGCTTATTCACTCACAATTTAAACCGATTCCGGGGAGATTTAAGGATTATATTGCAATGCCGAAAGGCAACATGTATCAGTCCCTGCATACATCAGTTATCGGGCCGCGTTCAAAGCCTCTTGAAGTTCAAATCAGAACCTGGGAAATGCACGAAGTTGCGGAATACGGTATTGCCGCTCACTGGAGATATAAAGAAAAAGGGTCGCAAAAAGCCAATGCGCCTTCAGATATGCAGTTTTCGTGGATGAGAAAACTGGTTGAATATGATAAAGATATGGCCTCTGCCGAAGATTTTGTGAATTCAGTAAAACTGGACTTATTTTCCGATCAGGTTTTTGCATTCACTCCTAACGGTGATGTATTTGATTTGCCCGTTAACGCAACACCGGTTGACTTCGCATACAGAATACACTCGGAAGTCGGGAATAAAACAGTCGGAGCACTTATAAACGGAAGAATAGCACAGCTTGACACAAAACTGCATAACGGCGACATTGTAGAAATTCTAACCTCAAAAACACCTGCCCCGCGTCTTGACTGGCTTAATTTTGTCGTCACAAAACAGGCTTCTTCTAAAATTAAACAGTGGTTTAAGAAAAATAACAGAGAAGAGCACATAGAACTGGGGAAAACAAACCTTGAACATGAGCTTACAAAAGCTGTTTTTGATGAATATACCAAATCAGGCGAGTTTGAAAAAGTTGCAAAGCAGATGAATTATCTTACCGCAGAAGATTTATTTGCTGCACTCGGTTACGGTGAAACGACGGTTAACAAAATTGTAAACAAACTCAAAAAAACTGAACAGCCAAGACAGCCTGCCGGTACTTTCCACGGCGGAAATAAAAGGAAATCGGAAAAGGATATTATCGGGCTTGAAGGTTTGATGTATTCAATTGCAAAATGTTGTTCGCCAATTCCGGGCGAACCGATTGTAGGAGTTGTAACCAGAGCCAAAGGCGTAACGGTGCACAGAATGGATTGTCCCATGCTTGATCATATAGAACCTGAAAGATTAATGTCTATCAACTGGTCAGGCGATAATGCCAGCAAGACTTATAACACTACAATAAGAGTTGAAACCGCCGAAAAAATGGGGCTTTTAAAAGATATTATTGCAGCAGTATCCGATAATAACACAAATATCAACTACGCAAATGTAAAATCCAAAAGCGGGAAAGTCGGAATAGTAGAACTCGGGATAGAGCTTGATAATATAGATACACTTAAAAAGGTTATACTGAGTATTCAGGCAATACCGGATGTTTACAGTGTAAAACGTATCCAAACATCATACAATCCACCGAGTATGCCAAGACGAAATAACGGGAAACAGAAACATAATAAGAATAAAAAAGGGAAATAAAAGATTTAATTCAGATTGCGCAGCAGGTGCGCAATGACAGGAAGATTTCAATGATATTAACAACTATGAAAACGCCTTAAAGGAACGTTCTACGTTTTTATCTATTACACTCTTAATTGATTCATATTCGGTTTGAAGAGCACTGTGCTGAGTATCAAGTTTTTTCAAATCCTGATCCAGCTTTTTATCTTCGTTCTGGATTTCACGAACGGTATTTTCGTATTCAACTTCTGCTTTGGCAATGGCAACCTGATCCTCCTGAGATACTATGTCTGAGGCACTGCTGTATATGATGGAACTCCAGTCATAAGTACCCATACCGGGATATTTGTCCGAACCGTTTTCATTGAATTTTGCCTGTTCCAAAGTTATCATTCCATGTTCAAGTGCAAACTGAATCCATTCCGAATTATTCATAAGGCTGCTGTCAAGCTCTTTATAACATTTGCCGTTTTCCTGTTTTTCTGACTCGCTCAATCCACCCATACGGTACCACAAATTCTTGTACCACTGGTAACGGCTGTCCGTAGTGTCAACTACCATATTTACAGGTAAGTTTTCTATATCAGCTTTGTAAATATTAAAAGCATTCTGAAGTTTAGATACATATTTCCTGAAATTTTCATATTCAGGTCTTTGATTATTGTATTCAGCCTGCATATTAGTTCCTAAATTCTGAATAGAATTTGTAATTTCTGCCCATTTTGCATCAAGCTCACTCCTACTTAATAAACATTTACTTTCTTTTAAATGATGTGAATCATAAGCAAACATTACATCTTCAGGAACTTCAATAGTTATCCCATTTTGTTCTATATACCCTATCCTATTATTAGAGTCAAATGTAAACTTATCAAATCCACCTTTAGATCCTGTAACATAATCAGTCAACCCTGATATATAATTCATTAAACTTGCAGCCCATACTTCCAAAATTAAACCTTGTAATTTTTTTACACAATCAAACTCAGCATAATCTTCATTATATAAAATATCTAAAAATCGTTGAGCTGTCCGCTGTGCTGACGTGAGAATAGGTGTTCCAAGAGCAGATGAACCTTTATTTCCCCAATTGACTCCTTCAATTGTAACATTCGGAATACCAGAAGATTTTCCAGATGCATAATTAGAAAGGACATAACAAATAACTTCATAATCACTATCATTTCTTGGATTTATTGAATGGATATCTGATATATTTGAAATTAATAAACTACCAACACTATTAATGGTTGCAACATCAGTTATTTCAGGTAGTCCGAATCTAGAATCAGGATTAGGAGCATAAGCAAGTCTGTTAGTCACAGCTGCAGCATAAAATTGTCCATAGGACGTAGATGACTCACCAACTCCCATAGCAGCACCTGACATAAGACCATCTATATTAGCAAATATAGTATTATAATCACTTTCCGACAATGTTTCACTGTTTAATTTATTAATTTCTGCGCCTATTGAGTCCAAAGTCGAAGTTGTTACATCTTTATAATTTGCAAAATTGGAACCATAAATAGATTTTAACTTATCATTGTATAACTCATTTTCTACATCACCTACACCATGAGCATGAAGATATTCTGTCAAAGTAGCACAGGATTCATATGTCTTTATCTCATCTGAACTCATATAAATCTGACCTGATGAATTTACCATAGCATACTGGTTTTTCATATCACCAAAAGACAATAGCGTACCGGCTGTTAAGGCCTGAGATACATTGTTGCCGGCCCCGTCATAATTGGTATAGACCAATTTTTGCGTGTTTAAGGCATTCATGTACTTTTCACTTGCTTCGCTTGATTTGTCTGCAAGACGAAGTTTGCTGTTAGTCAATATTTGCGAACGCAATTCATTGTCCGTTAATCGTGCCGTTACGCTTAATAATCTGGCTTGTGCCGCTGACATTCCCATTGGTCAATTCCCTTTATTTTACATTACTATGGTTAACGGCATTTTAGATATTTTTCTTTAAAAATATAAGAAATAAACTTTACATTTTGTTACATAAAATATAAAAATTTATTAATAAAAAATCCCTCTTAGAGGGATTTTTTTAAATTGCAATTGTGGATGTCTCCAGTTTTAGTTCTATTGGTTTTTCCTCTAAAATCTCAACCTGCAGATTTTTTGCGTCAATTACAGCAGGTACGGAAGATTTAGGCATTGCCGCAGCCGGTTTTTGAGCGGTGTAAACTCCTTTTTTGGCGTTTACCACTGCCGGATCAGGATTTGCCTTTTGCCTGTTTACATCAGCCATAATCTTGTTTACGAAACGTCTTGTTTCTGCATACGGCGGAATTGCGTTGTATTTTTTTACATTCCCGGGGCCTGCATTATATGCTGCCAACGCTAATTCAACAGAACCGAACATATTATACATTTTTTTATAATAAGTAATACCGGCTTTAATATTTTCATTCAGAAGATAAGGGTTATACCCCATTCTTCTCGCCGTTGACGGCATAAGCTGAAAGACACCTACCGCACCGTGCGAACTTCTCGCTTCGTGTCTGAACCCTGATTCTGTACGCGCTATACTAAGCGCTATTGCAGGATCCACTCCCATTTCAATAGCATGTTTTACTATTGTCGCTTTTACAGAATTTACGTCAGCTGCCTGACATTGTGCATGGCAAAGTAACATACACACCAGTGTAAAAGTTAACAGTAATAATTTTCTCAAAATGTAATCCTCTAAGTTGTAAATTGAAATCCTTAAAAATTCCCTAACGACCCATTTCTTCAATAAGTCAAAAACTTTTAAGAATGAAATTGTACTTACACTATATAACAAAAAAATAAAATTTCAACCCCTAAGGTTCAAATTAGCAAGTTCAAGACCCGCGGAACACAAGTCATATCAGCTTTTAAAGTGTAATTGTAACAATTATTAAGCACTCTGTTTTTATATATATATTGTTCTCTTTTGAAAAATTTATTTTCATGATAAAATCTATTTATTAAAAAAGGAGAGAGTATATATGGAAAACAAAAAATTAGCAACAATAGGTGTATTTGGCGGATCTGGTTTTTATAAATTCCTTGATAATATAGAAGAAGTAAAAGTTGAAACTCCTTACGGTATGCCGAGTGACAATTTATTTATCGGCTCAATCGGCAGACATAAAGTAGCTTTTATGCCAAGACACGGAAGAAACCATACTATACTTCCCCATTTAATTAACTACAGGGCAAATGTCTGGGCAATGAAAGCCGTCGGATGCGAAAGAGTTATTTCACCATGTGCTGCAGGGAGTTTACAAAAACATGTTAAACCGGGTGATTTTGTAATCTGCGATCAGTTTGTTGACTGGACTGACGGAAGAAAATCAACCTTCTTTGAAGGTCCTGTTGTTACACATCCTTCTGCTGCTGAAACTTACTGTCCCGAACTCAGAAAGCTTGCAATAAAAACAGGCAAAGAGCTTGGCATTACAGTTCATGAAACCGGAACAGTCGTCGTTATAAACGGCCCGAGATTTTCAACCAAGGCAGAATCCAAATTTTTCACCAATCAGGGTTGGGAAGTCATAAATATGACAGCATTCCCTGAAGCTTACTTAGTAAAAGAAATGGACATGTGCCCGTTAAATATTTCATTGATAACAGACTATGATGCAGGATTAGTCGGGGATGTTCCGCCGGTTTCTCACCATGAAGTAATTGAAGTTTTCAATTCAAATGTGGCAAACCTTAAAAATCTGCTTTTCAAAATGATTGAAAATATTCCGGAAGAAAGACAAAACTGCGAATGTACAAATACAAAGAAAAATTCACAGCTATAGGTAAAATATGATTAATAATTTAATTTTCGTTGTAAACAGCTTTTTCCAAATATATTTTTGGCTCATACTTGTAAGGTGTCTTTTGAGTTTCATCCCGAGTATTGACTGGTATAAACAACCTTTCACAGGATTAAAAGACGTAACTGATTTATACCTTGATATATTCAGAAGAATAATTCCGCCATTTGGAGGACTGGATTTTTCTCCGATTGTTGCGGTTATTGTTTTACAGATATTAAATTATTTAATCATTTTTATTCTGTTTCTCCTTAAATAATTCAAGAGCCTTTTGAATTTTGTCCCTGTGAGGCGTTTTTGGATTTGCAATTTTATCTTCAAAATCTTTTATAACTTTATTAAGCTCTTTTTCAGAATTTCTGAACCAGAGCTTTTTAAAATAGCGGAGAACCAATTTGTCTTTGATAAAATCAAATCGTTTAACAAACCCTCCTCCATCATATAATTTACCGTTAATCGCTTCATTAGAGAAATCAATATACATTAACCTTATTACATTATTCATATCCAGAGGAGAAGTTGTTTTAGAAATATTCTCATCGGCAAACTCTGTAAGTGCATAACCGTTTTTTGCATCAGAGATATAATGTCTGGTAAATTGAGTTTTATCAAGCCTGTGACCGGCAGCAAATTTTAAATAAGTCCAAAAATTCGCTTCCGCATAATTATTTTGCATCCTTGAAAGTCCTCTTACCGGATTATCAATATTATGATAAACCTTAAAAGCCTTGTCGTGCATAATTTTCTCACCATTGCTATTCTTGAGTAAAAATTTAAAAACATTACCCCATGCACCTTTTCCGGCATATTTTAACTCTGGCTTAATCCCTGATGGCAAAATTCCCTTAAAACGTCTGTTTGCAAAAGCAGATATACTTTCTTCAAATAACGTCAAATCAGCTCCCAAATTTGTAAAATCATAAGATATTAAATTTTGTTCCTTTGCGGATTTATAACATTCTCTCAGATATTTTGACAGGTCCGACAGAGCACTTTGAAATGCTTTTATTTTTTCACCTTTATCCGTTTTAAACAGGCTAATAATCTCCGGCGGAATATTTCCGACAACAGCATTTTTCATTTGCGGGATAAATTTATCGTAAGCAAGGTAATTTAAATCTGCCCGAAAAAGTTTTTTCAAACGGGAAGGATAGCATTTTTCATAATTTATTAAATTTATCTTTCCTAACATATTTTTTATAAGTGGTGTAAAAATTAAAATTGCCAGAAATTTCAATGCTTGTAAAAAAAATTAACTTAATATATAATTCACATTATGAAAATTGTAATATACGGTGCAACAGAAATAGGCTGCCTTTTGGCTACCGAATTTTTTGAAGACCATGACATAACAATAATCGACAAAGAAGAAAACCGTTCTGATGAATTTAATAAGCTGGATATAAGTTTTATTCAGGGCAATGCATCGAATATTGATGTCTTAAAAAGTGCAGATATTAAAAATACTGATATATTTATTGCCTGCACAGGAATTGATGAAGCTAATATCGTTGCCTGCCTTTCGGCTAAAAGATACGGCGGGGTCAGAACAATCTGTTTTGTAAGCAGGGAAGAATACAAAAAGACTCTAAATTTTGAAAAAAACAGCGAAAATTTCTGCGACTTTTTTATCGACTATATAATCTGGCCGGAAGAACTTCTTACACAAGAAATTTTCAGAATTGTAACCGTTGCACATGCTCTTGACGTTGAAAACTTTGCGGACGGCAGAGCAAGGTTACTGGAATACAAAGTTCAGCCCTATCTTGATATTATCGGGAAAAAAGTTAAAGACTGCGGCTTTACTAAAGATACGCTTATGGTAGGCTTAACAAGAGATTCACAGCTTTTTATTCCAAACGGCGATACTGAAATTATGGAAGGCGACAAGCTTATTTTTATGGGAACATCGCATTCTTTGGATATCTTAGCCGGAACTTTCTTCCATAAAAAAGAAATAGTAAAATCAGTTGCAATTATAGGCGGCGGCAATGTGGGAATGATGCTTGCAAAAACTCTTGAAAAATTAAAAATTAAAACAAAAATTATTGAAAAAGATTATGAACGCTGCCAGCTTCTTGCAGAGGGACTTTCAAGCACTCTTGTAATCAACGGTGACGGAACCGATTTAAAGCTTCTTGATGAAGAAGAAATCGGCTCTGCAGATGTGGCAATAAGTGTAACAAATAATGATGAAAGAAATCTTTTATGCTCGCTTCTCGTAAAACAACTGGGAATAAAAAGAGTTATAGCAAGAGTTTCAAAAGTTTTAAATATACCGCTTTTTGAAAAAGTCGGTATAGATATTGCAATTTCCCCAAAGAATTCGGCGATAAACGAAGTCAGAAATGATCTTCTTGAAAACGATGTTGATATCCTTGCAACAGTTGAACAAGGACAGGGAGAACTCTTAGAAATCAATGTACTGCCGGAATTTAACAACAAAAAAATTATGGAATTGAGATTTCCGGAGCGTGCAATTATAGGTGTGATTCAAAGAAAAAATAATGTCATCATTCCTTACGGAGAAACAGAAATTAAAACAGAAGATATTTTAATTATATTCACAAAGGCTGAAAATGCCGCAAAAATAAAGGAATTTTTTAAGGTAAAGTAAAATGCGCTTAAATTATTTAGCAAACGCAATAGGTTTAACAATGATTTATATAGGTCTTGTAATACTGTCCCCTATTGCAGTTGCACTTTACTATCAAGATTATTCATCAATTTTGCCGTTTTTAACGGCAGGGATTATTTCTGCAGTTTTTGGGTATATTTTCAGAATATCGGTTCCTAATTCAACAACACTCGAAAATCTTAATGATATAAAGAAAGCAGAAGCACTGTTTATCGTGGCATTTTCGTGGATAATATTCGGAGTGGTGTCTGCCATACCGTACCTTTTTTACGGAATTTCACCGATTAATGCGTTATTTGAGTCTGTTTCGGGAATTACGACGACCGGTGCAACAATTTTAACTGACTATAATTATCCTCAGGCATTCTTTTTCTGGAGATCTCTGACGCAATGGTTAGGCGGTTTGGGAATTATAGTACTATTTATCGCAATATTACCCCAGTTTGCAGTTGCGGGACGTCAAATGTTTTTCGCCGAAGCCCCGGGGCCTACGGAAGATAAATTTACTCCAAGGATAAGAAATACTGCGTCGGCTCTGTGGAAAATTTATGCAGGGTTAACTGTTTTACAGATAATTTTGTTAATGGCTTTTGGTATGAACGGATTTGATGCGGTATGTAATTCTCTTTCTACACTGGCTGCAGGCGGTTTTTCTCCAAACCCGCAAAGTACAATGGGGTATAATTCTAATTATATTACCTGGATTATATTAATTTTTATGTTTCTGGCAGGGGCAAGTTTTAACATTCAATATCAAGCTTTAGTTCAGAAAAAGCCTTCAATATTATTCAAAAATGAAGAATTCAGAGTCTATTTCGGAATGATTATGCTTATGGCAATACTAATTACAATTTCCCTTGTTATAAATTGCCATTCAACAATATTCCAAGGATTTACAGATGCTTTATATCAGGTCATCAGTATAACAACATCAACTGGAAGCGCCAGTGTAGACTTTATTAACTGGGATTATACATCTAAACTTTTATTATTTATGGTAATGTTTATGGGTTCCTGTGCAAGTTCCGCAGGCGGCGGTTTAAAAATAATAAGATGGATGATTATTTTTAAAGCGATGAAAAGTGAACTATTAAAAATCCTTCATCCAAATGCAATTATAAATATTAAAGTTGATAATAAAACAGTACCTGCAGATGTTGCAAGACAAATTGTTGTATTTGCATTTTATTACTTTTTAATTTTTGGTATAACATCAATTACCATATCTATAGTTGAACAAAGCACAACAATAGGATTAAGCAGCAGTATAACTTCTCTGGGCAATATCGGCCCCGGTTTTTCAAAAGCAATAGGTCCTATGTCAAGCTTTGACGAAGTACATTTTTCAACAAAAGCAATTATGATATTCAATATGATGATTGGGCGTCTGGAATTAATACCATTCCTTGTAATGCTGCAAAAAGATTTCTGGTCATTAAAAGATAATTAACCTCACCATAATTCTTTTGGTAAAATATAGCTGAGTTTCACATGAATATAATCATTTGTTGCATCTTTAACTTGTTTCACATCAGTACATTTAAATTGCGAACTTCTTGGAAATACTATTTCATTATTAATTCCTCTACCGACTAAAGATACTCTTGAACCTTCAGGAATTTCAATTTCATAAAGAATACCTTTATTATTTCCAAGGTACCCTCTGGCATAGTTAATATCCGAAGTTGCATAAGCATACTCTTTCATATCAATAATATCACCTTTTTTAATTTGAGTTCTTTTTAAATATAGCGGATATTCAGAAAAAAATTCAGGTTTTTTACCTATACACCTGAAAGCAGTAATTTTTTGAGCTGTTGGCTTTAATGCTTTGAACTCTAAATCAGTTAAAAAAATCATATCCCTTGGTGTCATACCATCATAAAATACCTCATCCAAGCTTTCCGGATAGGGACTTCGGATAAAATTATGATTTATACCGTTTAAATGTCCATGCAATGAAACAGAAGATTTATTACATCTTGGAAGTAAACTTTCATCTTTACATTTTTTCCAAAACTGCTGACAAAATAAATCTTTTTCCGGTACAACTTTTTTTGTAACACTATTTTGAACACAAGATGTACCGGGTTTTAAAACTTTTACAAATTTAACCAATCCATTAATTTTCATAAAAATATTTTCCCCAAAAATTTACCCTATATATAATAAGTAATTCTGCACAAAAAAATTGCCTAAAAAATAAACTTAAAATTTCCATCCCATAAATGATTAAAATGAACAAAATATATGGTTTAATCGTTACTATACTGTAACGAGGTTTAACTTGAAATTTTATATAAAAACAGCGCTAGTAGTAATATGTTTATTTTGCTTTCTTCCCGCCTCATTTGCAATTGAGCAGATGAGTGTTGAAAAAAATGCTGTTTTAAATATTAAGGATTGTATTGAAATTGCGCTTCAAAACAGCCCGCTCATCAAAAAAGCCCGTTATAACTACGGTATTGCAAAAGGAAACCTCGGAGTTGCCAAATCAGACTATTTCCCTACCTTAGGCATAGGCACAGGCTATAATTTTACTGATAATAAAAATAGCCGAAGAAATACAAACAGCAGTATATATTCTGCAGAAGCGAGCATTAGCCAGCTTATATGGAACTTTGGCAAAACTAACGCAAATATAAGAATGTATAATTTTGACAGAATTGCGGCTCTCTATGAATTTGAAGATACGGTACTTCAAACTATTTTTGGAGTTAAAACAAACTATTACGGTGTACTTGCCGCAAAGGCGACGCTTGATGTTAACAGAGCAAACGTTCAAATTAATGAAAGAAACTACCAGAGAACAAAAGCTTATTTTGATGAAGGGATAAGGTCAAAAATAGACCTTGTTAACGCTGAGGTTAACTTAAGCGATTCAAAAGTTACACTTGTAGAATCGGAAAAAAATTACAAAAATGCACTTGTTCAGCTTAATAATTCAATGTACATAGCATTTGCTCCTGAATATGAAATAGAAAATACAGAAACATTTAACTTTCAAACTAACTATGTACCGGTAAATTTAGAAAAAATTGACGAGAAAAAAGATTTGAGCAAGCCGCCTAAAGAGGTAAGCGATGCTTTTTTGACATCTCAGGTAGAAAAAATAAACGTGCTTGATAATTATAAATTTGAACCATTCCCCTATACATTTGAAGAATCTGTTAACCTTGCATATAAAAACCGACCGGATTTAAAGGTTTATGACGCGAGTTTAAATGCAATGAAAGAAGCATTGAAATATACAAAACGCGAATATCTTCCGGAAATTTCAGCAACTGCAGGCTATGGCTACCGCGACCAGTATAATACAAACTCATTTAACGTCGGGGTTAATTTAAGTACTTCCGTTAATATTAAAGGACAAAAACACAGAATAGACAATGCAAAACTTCAGGTTCAACTGGCAGAAGCCGAAATAGATCAAGCAAAACAGGATATTTATTTTGAAGTCCAAAACCTTTATATAAGCATGATACAATTAGAAAAACAAATTCCTTTGCTTGCAGTCAAAGTAAAACAAACTCTTGAAAACTTTGAACTGGCTGACGGGAGATACGCAGTAGGACTTGGCGATTATATTCAGCTTCAGGATGCAAAAGTAAATTACAATAATGCACAGGTTTCTTACGTTCAAACAGTATATAATTATAATGTTGCAAGAGCAAACCTTGAAAAAGCGATTGCACTGCCTCAAAGCATTACAACAACAATAGAGGATGACAAATGATAAAATTTGAAGACTTTAAAAAATTACAGATAAGAAAGCGCCACATAGTGATTGCAGGCAGCATAGCATGTATTGCAGCAGCTGGAATTATCGGCTTTGCGGGGAGCAAACAGGTAAAATACACAACCAGACATGTAAAACTCTGTACAATCACACAGGTTGTCGAAGCATCAGGAACTATAAACCCCGTAAATACAGTAAGCGTTGGTTCAACTGTATCTGGTCTTATCAAAGAAATTTATGTTGACTATAACGATGTTGTAAAAAAGGGACAAATACTGGCCCAAATTGACCCTGCAAACTTTGAGGCAACAGTGCAGCAAAATCAGGCACAAATCAATAATGCACAGGCAAATGTTGCAAGATTACAGGCAGTTGCAGATTTTGACAGACAGCAATATATAAGATACAAAAATCTTTATGAAAAAAACTTTGTTGCCAAAAGCGAACTTGATGAAAAATACAGTACATACAAATCAGATATAGCCCAAATAAATGCAGCTAAGGCACAAATCAGCCAATATCAGGCCTCTTTAAAAACAGCTCTTACAAACCTCGGCTACACAAAAATAATTGCTCCGGTTGACGGAACTGTTATTTCAAGAGAAATTGACCTTGGTTCTCCTGTTGCCGCAAGCTTTCAGGCTCCGGAATTGTTCACAATAGCTCAGGATTTGACAAAAATGCAAATAGAAGTAAGCGTCTCGGAAGCTGATATCGGGCAAGTTGCAGAAGGACAGGATGTTACATATACGCTTGACGGGTACCCTGATTTAACTTTTAACGGAAAAGTTACACAAGTGAGATTATCCCCGACAACAGAATCAAATGTTGTAACATACACGGTAATTGTTGATGTTAACAATGAGGATTTAAAGCTTAAACCGGGAATGACAGCAAATGTTTCTATAATTACGGACAAAAGCGAAAACGTAAAATGCGTACCTAATATGGCATTAAAATTTACACCGGATATCAACGGACCGAAATACAAAAATCAGGGTATCTGGATTTTGGAAAAAGGAAAACCAAAGCGTGTAGAAATTGAAACAGGCGCAAACAACGATACATCCACTGAAATTATTTCCGATAAAATTCAAGAAGGAACAGAAGTTATAACAGGTATAAGAAGTAAAAATGCAAAGTCCGGCAATAACGGAAGAGCACCAATCCCAAGGTTATAATAAGTATGAGTTTAATAGAAGTAAAAGATGCAATAAAAACATACCAGACAGGTGAAGACAGCTTCAATGCCTTAAACTGTGTTTCATTATCCGTTGAAAAAGGCGAATTTGTAGCAATTATGGGCGCTTCGGGGTCAGGCAAATCAACTTTTATGAATATGCTCGGAACACTTGATAAACCGAATTCCGGAAGCTACTATCTTGATGGTATTGATATGCTTTCTCTGGATACAGACAACCTTGCAATGGTTAGAAATGAAAAAATGGGATTTGTATTTCAGGGATTTAATCTTATATCAAGAACAACTGCGCTTGAAAATGTTGAACTGCCGATGATTTACAAGGGAATTCCAGAAGAAGAAAGAATAGTGAGGGCTAAAAAAGCTTTAGAAATAGTCGGGCTTGAAAAAAGAGAAGAGCACATGCCAAACCAAATGTCGGGCGGACAGCAGCAAAGAGTTGCCATAGCCCGTGCTATCGTAAATGATCCGCCGCTTATTCTTGCAGACGAACCGACCGGAAACCTTGACACAAAAACAAGTATTGAAGTTATGGAATTTTTTGTTAACCTTAACAAAGAAATGGGTAAAACAATAGTTCTTGTTACTCACGAGCCTGATATTGCACAGTATTGCAAACGCGTTGTCAGATTTAAAGACGGAAACATAATTTCTGATGAAATTAACACACACACAACAATTCCATACTAAACCTTTTCCATCCATAGGGATGAAAAAGAGAAGTTCGGAAGCTCAGAGGACAGGAAGGCAGGCTATTTACGAAGAAAAACACATCCCAAAATGAGCACAAAGTAAAGTTAATAAAAAAAATCCCTTCTTCCTCAGAAAGAGGACTAGGGTGAGGGTCAAAATATGATAGATTTTAAATCTTTAGTAAAAATGGCGGTAGTTTCGCTGAAAATAAATAAAATGCGTTCTATACTTACAAGTTTAGGCATAATCATAGGTGTCAGCGCTGTAATTATAATGCTTGCAGTAGGTACAGGCGCCCGCGAAAAAGTTCAAAAAGATATGGAATCAATGGGCAGCAATCTTCTTACTATCCGTTCAGCGTCGGCCAAAACTGGCGGTGTAAGAATGGGGCTTGGCACCCGTCCGACTTTAACCATTAAAGATGCAGAGGCCATCAAAAAAAATGCAAGGGGAGTTTCAGCTGTAGCTGCTGTCAGCTCGGAATCCAAGCAGCTCACATACGGGAATCAGAACTGGGCAAGTACAGTTTACGGAACAGAACCTGAATATTTTTACATAAAAAATTATGAAGTTAATGCCGGCAGAGGTTTTATCCCAGAGGATATTAAAAACTCCGCAAAAGTAGCAGTTATAGGCTCAACAGTAGCCGCAGAACTTTTCGGGGACTTGGATCCTATCGGAAGAATCATGAGAGTCGGCGGAATACCTTTCAAAGTAATCGGGACTCTTAAATCAAAAGGTAGTATGGGACCTATGGATCAGGACGATTTAATCTTTATTCCGATAACCACCGCACAGAAAAAAGTTTTCGGAACAGCTTTCCCAGGGACTGTTTCAATGATTGTTGTAAAAGGCACGGATCCCGATGATGTTTCGCTTGCCGAACAGGATATAGAAGAACTTCTTGTTGCACGCCACAGAATTGGTAAAAATCAGGAAAACGATTTTGAAATAAGGAACTCCGCAGAATTTCAGGAAAGGATGAAATCAACAGTCCAGACATTCGCAATTCTTCTTGCATCAATTGCTTCCGTATCGCTTCTCGTCGGAGGGATAGGTATTATGAATATTATGCTTGTTTCAGTAACCGAACGTACTAAAGAAATCGGGATAAGAATGGCAATCGGAGCAAAACCATCCGATATCAGAATTCAATTTTTGATAGAATCATTTTTATTATCCGTCATCGGCGGGTTAATCGGAGTTGCTGTCGGCATAATCGGCGCTCAACT
>CALUUR010000009.1 GCA_944324015.1 Candidatus Gastranaerophilales bacterium | reverse complement strand
AGGCGGAAAGGTTGAGTTAGTATAATGGCACCACAAATGAAAATGCCGACAACTGATGATTTATTATCAATGTGGAATGCTTCCGGATTGAAACAAAAAATATTGTTTACCTTCCTGATGATTGCCGCATTCAGATTCGGGGTTCAGATGCCTTTGTTCGGTATTAACAACCAAATTTTCCAAAATATCGCTCAGGGTAACAACATAATCGGATTTTTAGATTTGTTCTCCGGCGGTGCTCTTGGTAAAGTTTCAATATTCGCATTAGGTATAGGACCTTACATTACATCATCAATTATCGTTCAGCTTGTTTCTGTTGTTATACCTTCTCTGGAAAAACTCCAGAAGGAGGAAGGAGAAGCTGGCAGAAGAAAACTGTCACAGTATACACGTATATTCACGGTTGTGCTTGCAGTTTTTCAATCATTAATCTTTATGTTATATCTGCACCATCTACCGGGTGCTGTATTGCCTAACGTTAACCCTGTAATGTTCTTTATAAGTTCAATTGTAGTGTTAACGGCCGGTTCTGTTCTTGTAATGTGGATTTCTGAACTCATTACTGAAAAAGGTATTGGAAACGGCGGTTCCTTAATAATCTTTATCGGTATCTTATCGGGAATTCCGATTTATGCATCAAGAACAGCACAGATTGTTGCAAACAATTCTATGATGCAGTTAGGCCTGGCAGTTTTACTTTTAATCTTCTTTGCAGCAATGGTTTTCATTGTAATAATGCAGGAAGCCGTAAGAAAAGTTATTATTGTCAATCCGAAAAGACAGGTCGGAAACAAAGTTTACGGCGGCATGAATTCATTTATACCGTTCAAACTTAACCCCGGCGGTGTTATGCCGATTATCTTTGCAATTGCAATTTTGCTTTTTCCTTCGACTGTTTTAAGTCTTGTAGGGCAGGCTAATTTCAAAAGCGAGGCTGTTAAAAGCGTTGTTATACAGTTAAACCAATTTTTAAGTCCTGACGGTATTACTTATTACGTATTATATTTCTTGCTGATTGTTGCGCTAACATTTTTCTACGCATCAATTATGCCGAATATGCAGCCTAAAGATATTGCAGATAACTTAAAGAAATACGGTTCATCCATTCCGGGTATCAAACCCGGCAGACCGACAGCGGAAGCTCTTGACAGAATTTTGACAAAAACAACATTCATCGGAGCTATGGGACTTGGTATTATTGCACTTGTTCCGTCACTTGCAAGTTATATTACGAATATCAAAACCTTGCAGGGTATCGGAGCAACATCATTAATAATCATGGTCGGTGTAGCGCTTGATTTAATAAATCAGGTTAGAACACACCTGCTGGCAAGAAATTATGAATCCTTCCTGAAGGAATGAACATAATAAAAAAATAAAAAAGTAGTCCCTAATACTTAGGGGCTATTTTTTTGCAGAAAATAATAGCTATTTAGTTGAATGATAAGCGGTAAAAAAATTTGTATTATATAAATGTAAATCCTCAACTCTTCTGATTGCTCAGTATTTCAGCCCTGACACATATGATCAGGGCTTTTCTTTCTTAACATATCGACAAATAATTAAAAATAGTGTAGAATAAATCTAAAGAAAGAGGATTACTATGAGAGAACTAATAGAAAAAGGCAGAAAAGTTACAGTAGTACCTGCGGATTTTAAATGTGCAAATAAAGGTACAATAGTTGAGGTAGAGCCGAGATATTTCACAGTTGAGCTTGAATATGATCCGGCAAGTATTATGCGCCACAATTATTGTGAATTTTATACACAAACTACGCATGGCACTCTATATTTTGATTCTTATCCGGAAACTATTGAAGGTAAAAGAATAAAAGTTGCAAACCCTGCAAAGCACAGATTTTTGCAAAGACGTCAATACAGACGTATTAAATATGTTTATGATTTGGATTTAAAAGGTGATGGGGTTACGCACAAAATAACAACTCTCGATATTTCTGCAGGCGGTATGAAATTCCGTACTAACGAAAATATTAATATTGAAGGAAGGTATTCTATAGTACTTCCGCTTTCGGAAAAACAGTCTGTTGAATGTTTCTTTGTGCCAATAAGAATAGAAAAGAACGAAAACGGAGGATACACCCTTTCAGGAAGATTTGAGTACAATGACAGCAAAGATAGAATGACCTTAATTCAATACTGTGCAAAAAGAAGCATAGAAATCCGCAACAAATGAGGCTGCCGCTCAACCCGCCATTCGGGTTATGCATAAATTTATGCAGTCTTAACTAAAGAAGAGCGTGCAGCGCTCCAACTAATTTTTTAAATTCCCTCCCTCGAGGGAGGGTTAGGGAGAGGGTAAAACAGGTCAATGAGCCTTGTAAATTTATTAAGAAAAAAGAATAAAAAGCTTTTGTTTTCGACACCGTCACATTCACAAAAGTTTTTTATTTTTCATAAATTCAGACAATTTTATAAATATGATATATCAGAAACTGATGCTTATAACCCTCAGACAGCTTTGCGGAAGGCTCAGGAGCAGGCAAAAAAAATTTACGGGACAAAAGCCACATATTTTCTTACAAACGGATCTACAAGCGGTATAATTGCCTCTGTGCTTGCCTGCACAAAAAAAGGCGATAAGGTTTTGATATGGGATGACTCTCACCCGTCACATCTAAACGCCGTAAAACTTGCTGGCTGCGAACCGGTATATTACAATTTGCCGCTAATAAAAGAGTGGGGAATTCCGGATAAAACCACGCCCGATGTTATTGATATAAAAGGGGTTAAGACTGTTATCGTAACATCGCCGACTTATGAGGGAATTGTTTCTGATATAAAAGCGCTAAAAAAAGTTTGCGAAAAAAATAATGCATATTTAATCGTAGATGAGGCGCACGGTGCACTTTATCCTTTTTCGGATAAACTTCCTGAAAGTGCCGTAAAAATTGCTGATTTCACCATTCAGTCGCTTCACAAAACAGCGGGCGGGCTTAACCCGACGGCTCTTTTGCATGTAAATTGCGGTTTAAATGCGGAAGATGCGCTTTCAATGATTAATACAACCTCTCCTTCATACCCGCTTCTCGCAAGTATTGAGGCAAATATAAACTTTTTAAACTCAAAAAGAGGGAGAAAAAAACTGGATACTCTTATTGAAAATATTAAAACTCTGAAAAATGAGGTATCAAATATTGAGTTCGGCGGGGATGACATAACTAAAATTCTTGTAAAACATAAAGGCATGTCAGGATATGAATTGTCAGAAATATTATACGAACAATTTAATATTGAGGATGAAAAAACAAATGATATTTCAACCATGCTTTTATGCGGAATTGGCACCGATGAAAAAAAATTAACACGATTGTTTAAAGAATTAAAAAAAATATAAATATTACAAATTGTAACAAAATACCTCTTAATTATTAAAGTTTTCAGGTAAAATAGCCGATAACCCATAGTGAAAGTTACTAAGGAAATCGAAAGGAACATCGTTAACTATGGGAATGGCAGCAGGACAGGCCAGATTATTATCTATCACTTCTCGTATGTCTGATAACGAGCTGAGAGCGCAGATTATCAACAACCAGAAGATGCGTCTTGCTACGCAGAGTTCTCAGGTAAGCGAGGCTTATGTAAATGCTTTAAATCAGGCTCAAATGATGTTTACAAATTACGATGCCGATAATAATCAGTCATATCAGCAGTTAACTTATAATTCATTAACAGCCTACAACCCTTATAACAACCAGTATGCACTTGTTAATGCCTCCGGTAATGTTCTTGTTACGGAAGATATGGCAAAATCTTATATGGATGCAGACGGAGATTTGGAAAAATTTCTTGCAGGTTTCGGGCTTGAACAAACAACAACATATTTTGATGAATTATCCAAGTATACCGAAAACCCGATTATAAGTGATGACGGCAAAGTAATGTATGATCCGGCGAAGCATAAGGGTCAAGTACCTTATATGTATACCGATGAAGTTACAGGTGAAGTAAAATATGCAGCTTCAGGATATACAGCAGAACAATTAAAAGTAATGTTTTTCGGCGGAAAAGAGGCTAGCGATACAGCAGACATAAACCATTTTGGATATAATGAGATATTAACATCTGACTTTTATAACAGTTTTCAGGGTCAGCTGTATAGATGTGAAACAAAATACAATGCATATTTAAGCAAGGCTGCCGCAAATATGGAAAAGGAATTTACAAGCACCGGAATGGGTGATACAGTATCTACTTTACAAAATTGTGTAACGGCTGATCCTCCTAGTGCAATTGGTGAAAATCCTAAGATAAGAGAGGTAGGACATCAAATATTAGCGCTGCTTGATGAAGAGTACACAGGTTACCCGCTTACAGTTCAGGTACAAAGCGATAATAAGCCCTCATATGACTTAAATACAAATCATCCGCAATATGAGTTGATAAAAAAACTTTTTTGGGGCGCCGGACTTCAAATAGATAATAACAAAGGTGGGGAGATAGTAGGCGGAACAAATGGGCAGTATAATGGAGGTACCAAGTTATCAAATGATGAGCTTACATCATTCCAAATTGGAACACTAAGTGGTGGCGACGATGGTAAGTATTCATTTGTCAATGCAACTCCCACCAGTGTAGCTAGCACCAATGATACTATTATTATGGGAGATTATGCAGTACAAAGAGATAAGAATGGCAATTATTATTTATTGACTTTATGTGAAGATGAGAACGGAAATGAATACTGGGCTCGAGTCCAGCAACGCACGAAAAATGGCGATGGAACATACAGCTCAACAGACATGATAATTGAACGGAATGCCGGCAGCGTATATATAGCATATTCAATGGGACAACCGTCTATCTACACCGGTCATGTAGCATATGGGACGGCTGGTTCGGGTAATAATTCCGACTATTTTGATGGTGACGGCACCGCTTCAGATCCATATGGTAGTTATGGTTTAGATAGTGCAGCATATGCTGATTTAAGAACACACCAAATTGGTTTTGGAGCATCTATTAGTACATTTGCAGACAGTATTTTAAATACTATTAACGATAATAATTCTTCTTCTGATTATATTGACTATGATGAAAATGGTCAGGCTTTTATTAGTGAAAAAGGAGCAACTGAGATTGACAAAGCTGCAGGTGCAGGTCATGATTTGCATCTGGGAGATACGGCATGGCTTGACCGTGTAGCCTCAACTCAGATTTTATATGAATGTGCTCAGGATATCAATATGAACTATCTTTCATACTGGGATGCACTTTTGCCAAGATGGGCAGAAGACGGTAACGGAGGTTATATTCAGGAATATAAAGACTTCCTCAGCTATGCAGGAACTGCTATGCAGGGACTTGTTAAATCAATACAAGGATATACTACAACTCCCGAAAATGGAACTGTTACATTCACATTATATGATGGCTCGTCCTTGACCATCAAAGCAGCTACTGTATACGATATATTAAACAACCCTGAAACTTTAACTCAAATTGCAAAAAAAGGTACGCTGACAGTAGACGGCCAAACTTATAAGATAACTACAGATTCTGATAAGCAGAATATGCAAAATATTGCAGATATAATTATTCTCGACAATATTATGAACACATACGGCGAACCGCAGATGTCATGGATTGACGTCAACGACAAAAATGCAAACGGCCAGGCAAAATATGAATGGTACTCTAATCTGTTCAGCAGAATGCAGCAAGGGTTCACTGTCATTCAGGACGGACTCGCCTCCAGCAACGAATGGATTCAGTTTGCCTTAGAAAACGGACTTGCTACTCTGGAACAGGTTGATTCGGAAGGAAACTGGAACGGCCTGTCCTATGCTAACTGCTCTGATATTACAGAAAGAACTAATGATCAGGCTGTTACAATTGCTGAGGCCGAATACAATGCAGCTATGAATAAAATTGAAAACAAAGATAAAAAATACGATCTTGAGCTGAAAAATATTGATACTGAACACAATTCTCTTCAAACAGAGTACGACTCTATAAAATCAGCTATTGACAAAAATATTGAAAGAACATTTAAAATATACAGTTAAGTATTTGTTATCCCGAACGTATTTGTCATCTTGCACCAACATATCTGTCATCCCGTACTTGTTGCGGGATATCATCGGAGATTGCGGAATAAATCCGCGATTAATAAATTAATTCAGATATAAAGATTATGTAAGGAAATCAAAAGCATGGTGTTTTTTGGTTTATAATCATAATATAAATCAGATAAATGGAGATAATTATAATGGAAACAGTTAATGAAATTCTTTCAAAATTAGAAAATGCAGACAACAATACTAAAAATGAATTGGAAAATAAACTTGTAAATATCGGTACTTCAGTTTTACCTCAACTTGTTGATGAACTGCAGGTTGTAAGAGGGATTAAAAGAGGAGTTGTTGCAATGACTTTGATTAGAATTGGCGATGCTTCCGTTAAATACCTTAAAAAAGCTGCCGAATGCAACAAAGATTTTGAATGGGTTGCAGAATATCTTATTAGAGAAATTAAAGGCTCTGTTGCAGCTTAATTGGAATATATAAACATAGAAAAAAGATTACCTCGCAGTAAGGTAATCTTTTTTTTATGCTAAAATTATAATATGAAAAAGGGGATACTGTTTTATATAACACTGTTTTTACTTATTCTGGCATATTCAACTGCCACAAATTATTTTGATTTTGACCTCTGGGCAAGATTAATTGCAGGCATGGGCGTTATAGAGGGCGGGCATGTTTTAACCGAGGATTTTCTCTCATACACGCCCGTTCATACATGGTGGGATCATGAATGGGGCTCAGGCGTTATTTTTTATTTCTTCTTAAAGTATTTCGGCGGATACAGTCTTATTATTCTGCAGGCTATATTAATGTTTTTAATCTTTTTTACAGCCTCAAGAGTCATTAAATTAAAAACAAACCCGTATAACATACTTTTTTATTTCTTTACTTTTATGGCCGTAATCGGAACAACTAATTCTCCCGTAAGATGCCATATGTTCAGCTTTCTGCTTTTTACCGTATTCATATATATTCTTGAAAAAGTTCGTAACGGTAACAATAAACTCCTTTTTTTAATTCCGTTTATTACAATTATATGGAACAATTTACACGGAGGCGTTGTTGCAGGACTCGGACTTTTATTAATGTATGCATTCGGAGAATTTTTAAATAAAAAAGAGTATGCAAAATATCTTATTACATTTGCTCTGTCTTCAATTCTTCTAATTATTAATCCCTGGGGATTTGAGTATATAAAATTTCTGCTTATGGCAAATACTCTTGAAAGAACGCATATTATTGAATGGTGGGGATTGTTTTCAAAATTCCACCTGTTTAAGCATTTAATATTTAAAATATTTATGGCAGTGACGCTGATTACAGAGGGTATTTATTTATTCAAAAAAATTAAATCCCAAGGAGTTAAAAACTGGTATATTCAAGCTGACAAAACTAAATATATCTTAATTCTTTCAACAGCATATCTTGCAATAAGCCATGTCAAACTTCTTCCGTTTTTTGCAATCACGGCACTATGCTTTATTTATGACGATTTTTACAAACTTATTGAAAATATTAAATTTCCAATTTGGAAGGATAAACTGGTTTACAGCCTGCTATTATTTATATGTATTCTCACATTCCTCACCAAAGACTTCTCGCTTCCAATCGGAATGGGAACATATCCGGTTAAAGAAATTGAGTTTGTTAAAATAAACAATTTAAAAGGTAAAATTCTTACAAACTTCGGTCTTGGCAGCTACACAGCTTATAAACTGTACCCTCACAACCTTATTTATATGGATGGAAGATACGAAGAAGTTTATTACGACTACATGATTCCTGTCTTAAAAGAATTCTGTCTGGCATACCCGAACTGGAAACAAATTTTTACTTACTTTGCACCGGATATTATTATTATTGAAAAATATTACCCGGTTTTTAATGAACTCCAAAAAGAAGGAGACTGGAAACTTGTATATCAGGACAAAACTTTCGGAGTGTTTCTTCCTGCTAAAAATGCTAACAAAAAATTTATTCTTCCCGAAAATGATTTAAATTATTATAAAAATACTCTGTTTAATACAGACATAAAATTTTAAATCATAGTATAATTTTAATATGGATAATAACTTTAAATACACATGTTTATTCGGAGGCGGTGCTATCCGCGGGGTATCATATATAGGAGCAATTAAAGCTTTTGAGGAGCTTAATTTAAACCCGCATACCCTTGCAGGTTCGTCAGTCGGCTCTATTCTGGCAGGCTTGCTTGCTGTCGGCTACAGCGCTGATGAAATAAAACAGGTATTTTTAAAAGTTAATTTTGAACTTTTCAGAGATATTTCAATAGGTATAGGCCCGCTTTTTGCAATAAGCAAAGGAGAAGTTTTTCTTGAATGGGTTAGAGAACTTATTGAATCAAAGTTTTACGGCGCAGATTACAAAAAAGGCGCTAATAAAGCAGTTACATTCAAAGATATTGATAAAGACCTTGTAATAATAACTACAAATTTGTCTAACTTTGAATGCAAAGAATTTTCAAGATACGAAACACCCGATTACGAAATTGCATCTGCTATCAGAATTTCTTCCTGTATGCCTGGACTTATGAAACCTATTGAATATAATAACATGCTTCTGGTAGACGGTGACCTGCAAAAAAGCCTCCCGATGTGGAAATTATCAAAAAATCTTCAGGTAAAAGGTAACCGCATCCTTGAACTCAGACTGGAAGGTAATTACAACACAAACGATATATCAGGAATAGATTATGCAAATGCTGTCTACAGCTGTATGACTGCGATGTCTACTTATTTTGTCACTAATCTTTACGGTGATAATGATAAATTTGATTACATTGTACTCAACACCGGAGATATAGTTATAGTAGACTTTAATATGAATGAGACCAAGCGCAATACGCTGATTGAGTCGGGCTACAAACAGACGATTAATTATTTTAAAAACATTCTGCCCAAAAAGAAACTAAAAATTAAACAAAATTATGAAATTATTCTTTCTAATATGCAAAAAATTCAAAAATTTATTAATTCAAACAAAATTATGAAGGCTAGAATTCAACTTGGAGAATTATTCATTGAACTCGCGGAACTTTATAAAATTATAGATATTGAAGATTATAATGATATAAAGCAATTCAAAAATATCTTTCTTAAAAATATTAAATATCCTCCTTTATTCGGAGCTGTAAAAATTAATAACTATACCCTTATAAAAACTGAAATAGAACGAATTAACAACAATCTTAAAAATAAAGTTTCAGAATTTGAAAGTTATCTGGAAAAATTTCCACCTCAAGAAAATTCTTGACATATAAATATGTTTAAGATAATATAAGTTTGCTCAAATTGCGCCGGCAAGCGAAAAAGAGCAATACATTAGTTATAAATTAATAAGCCCTGGTGGCAAGGACTCCGCTTTTTCGATTGATTATCGAAAAGGAGGGGAGAGTAGACGCCGTCTACCGAGTCAGCCGGGGAAGTTAAATGAAAATCAAATAAGCCCTGGTGGCGGAATCGGTAGACGCGTCGGACTTAAAATCCGGTTGGAGTTAAATCCAGTGCCAGTTCAAGTCTGGCCCAGGGCAAATTTTAAAGAACTCAAAAATTTTTGAGTTCTTTTTATATTTTATAATAACAAATGTTAATATTTTATAAACACTTATTCGGAGATTACAGCAAATAACCTGTCAAAATCTGACCAATCAAAAGATTTAGTTCTTGCAAAACTCAAAAGTTCCTCACTTTTGAGTTTTTGTAATTTCAAATATATATCATCTAAATTTTCATGAGCATCCATAGAAATTATTGGAATAGAGGCATCCTTAGCTAATTTTTCAACTTTAATATCATAGTTTATAGCGCATGTCTTAACTCCGCTTTTTATAGCAGCTAATAAAGCATGAAAACGCATTCCAATCATATATTCCAAAGATGCAATTCTTTCAATTATATTATCAGTGACTATTTCCGTTTTTATATCAGAATTAAACGAATGCAAAATACTATCAAATTTTTTGCATAAATCTAAATCAAGTGTCTCCTGCAAAGAAAATATTTCAATTTTCTTATCGCTAAAATATGTAATAACAAATAACGCAAGCTTATGAAGAAGGTTATAATTCATTGTCTTAAAATCTCTGAGCTGAATACCAACGGAATTACCTTTGATATAAGGGTTCATATTAACGGAATAAATTGGATCACAAACAAGCTGAGCTTTTACACCATTATCATTTAGCAAATTAAGACTATTTTCATCTCTGACTGAAACATAAGAGCATAATTTTAACAAATTCATTACAATACAGCGCGCTGATTTGTTGTTTATAGGCCCTATCCCCTGCGCAAAAATAATAACTTTCTTATTAAATAAAAGCCCAATAGCAATAATTAAAGAATAATAAACAAGACTTTTCAAACTCGTTACATCCTGTAAAAGACTTCCTCCGCCGGAAATCAATATATCAGAGTGTTTAATTGCAGAAATTACAGCAGTTAAATTAAAACTATAAACAGAATTTACATTATAAATTTCGTCAGTATAAACAGTATCCGAAGATAAAACAGTAATATCAGCATTAATTTCTTTTAAGTGGTTTACTAAAACAGAAAGTATAGCTTCATCTCCAAAATTTTTAAAACCGTAATATCCGGAAATAACTGCTTTAACCATTATAACCTCTGTAAATAGAATAAACTTCATCTCTATACGGAATAGATTTAATAGCACCTATGCCTTTGGCCTGCAAACCTGCAACTATTGATGCAAATTTTGTAGCTTCAAGAGGGGTAAATCCATGGGTGTAAGCATGCAAAAAGCCCCCGTTAAATGTGTCTCCGGAACAGGTAGTATCAACATAGTCAGACGTATAAAATTCTGTAAATACAATCTTTCCGTTGTATCCTGTATAATAACCGTTTTTTTCACTGGATTTTAATACTACTGTAGAAATTCCCATATCCCATAGTTTTTTTATTGCATTTTCATGAGAATCTATTTCAAGAATATTTATAGAATCATGCTTTGTATTCATAAATATTAAATCTACATAAGAATAAATTCGTGAAAAAGCCTCTTTTGCATCATTGGGAGTAGTTAACCGTGAATAATAATTTGGATCATACGCAGTTGTAACCCCATTTTCCTTAGCCAGCTTAAAAGCATATTCAACAGCCTCATCAGCAGAGGGAGAAAGCGACAGAGTAACTCCGGAGGCATAAATTACAGAGGCGTTTTTTATATATTCTTCATCAACATCATCTATTGATAATTTTGAAGGAGCAATTTTTTTTCGGTAATGCACGACCTCCTTCTCAGTTAAGGCAGGTCTTGCAATTATGTAAAGACCGTTTGGTTCATTAGTTAATTTAATTCTTGAAGTATCAAGCCCCTCAGCCTTCCAGCTGTCAAGCAAAAAATCTTTAAACGGGTCGTCTCCAATTCTTGTAATAAAACCGACTTTTGACCCCATTCTTAACGCGGATATTGCTGTTGTAAGGGCGTCTCCGCCATAACTCTTATATAAACATCCTGCAGCAGACATAGTAGAATTTGTACTTAACTCTATTAAACTTTCTCCTAAAGCAATTATGTCTAACTTTCCGTCCATAATATTTAATCCTTTAAATCATTTAATACTTTTTGGACACGTGAGGTAATTTCTTTTAATGAATAGCCATCATAGAAATCCCTGCCAATACCGACAACAGACGCACCTGCATTTATATATGCCTTTATTTCATCAATTTTAACATTACCCAACGGCATAACATTCAAAAAGGGCATCGGGCGCAATAAATCCTCAATATACATTGCCCCGCCCATGGCGGTAATAGGATAAATTTTTATAAGGGGAATACGTGCTTTCCACGCGGTATAAGCTTCATTTGCAGTAGAAGTTCCTGCAATATATGGAATTTCTTTATCCTTTGAAATTTTTACAAGATTCATTGAAAAAATAGGCGATGACAAAATTTTTGCTCCGGATAAAATAGCAGCATCTGCCTGCATTGAGGTTATTATTCCTCCGGCGCAGACAAAAGCAGATTCCGCAGCCTTTTCAATAGTTGAATATAATTCCGGTGTTTCAACATTAATTTCAAGAATCTTAATGCCTCCTTCCACTAATGCATTTACAATATCAAGAGCTTTATGAGGGTCTCTGCTCCTCACAACAGGCATAACTTTTTCTTCAGCCAGCATTTTAATTAAATTTTCTGTCATAGTCTATCCTTTTTTCGGAATTTATTATATCATAAAATAAAGGGATTATGAAAAATGAAATTATTTAGAGGAAAAACATTCTTTTTAAAGACTATCTTGCTGCACATATTGCTGGTATTTATAATATCATTTGTTTCTATAAATTTCTGGGAAAACCCGGTATACGACATAATTATTAATGCAGTAAATGCTTTAAAGCATGGTTCTGATGATATAGTATTGATTGTTATTGACAATAAATCTCTTGACAGTTACAGATGGCCCTGGGCACGTTCGCTTTATGGAGAGGTTTTTGAATACTTAAACAATTACACAAAAGCTAAAGTTGTTGTTTTTGATTCTGTAATACGAAGCCTTGACAAAGAACGCGACGCATCATCTGATAAAGCCTTTTTTGATATTGTAAAAAAATCTCCAAACTTTATAGCCGGATACATGGCATTAACAGCAGAATATGAAAATTTAGATGAAGGCCAAAAATATGATTCTGAATTTCATAAAAAATTCTCAATTGACATATCTGACCGGCGGACAAAAAATAATTCAAGATACAGCGATTACAGAAGTTTATCAATGTTTCCAGAGCCTTATTTTGATTCTCTTCGTTACGCAGGTTCGGTAAATCTTGATTTAACGCCTATAGACGGCGTATTGAGATCATCAAATGATTTAATCAGCTATAATGATAATTTTTATCCGTCAATTGCTCTAAGTGCATATCTTTTGGCAAATAATACCGACAAAGTCACCTTAACAAATAAATATATTGAAGTTGACAAAACAGGTTTAAGAATTCCTGTATTCAAAAAAAATGGTGATATAAATCATTTTATAAAATATTACAAATTATATGGAGATACATCTTTTTCACACAAAAATTATTCTGCAATTGATATAATAAATTCAAACAGGCTTTTAAAAGAAGGTAAAAAACCGATAGTAAATCCATCTGATTTTGATAACAAAATTGTTTTTCTCGGTGCTAACGCATTAGGTGTTGAAGATGTTCTGGAAACATCGATATCTCTAAATCATCCGGGAGTGGACATTCAGGCTACCATTTTAAATAACTTTATTGACAATGAATTCATGATTAAATTCACTACATTGCAAAATATTTTAATAATAACATTTTTCACTATAATTACTTTTGCAATAATTCTTACTCTTCCATTTTTGGGTTCGTTACTTACACTTCTTGCTATTGGTCTTATATATCTTATATTATGTATTCTCTGCTTTAAAAATAATATGGCGCCATACGTAATAACACCGCTTGCCGTTCAATTAAGCACAATGATATTTGGTTATTCATACAGATTTATTGTTGAGGGCAGAAATAAAGAAAAAATTAAAAACGCCATGGGCAGATATCTTTCACAAGATATAATGAAAAATGTTGTCCAAAATATTGATAATATAAAACTCGGAGGAAAGAAAGCAAATGTAACAGTATTATTTGCGGACATAAGAGGCTTTACAAGCATGAGTGAAAAAATGACAGCAGAAGAAGTATCAGTTATACTTAACGAATATTTTTCCGAAATTGAGCCGATAATTACCCGCTATAACGGTGTAATAAATAAATTTATCGGTGATGCAGTAATGGCAATATTCGGAGAACCAATACAAGATATAAATCATCCCCAAAATGCTGTTAAATGTGCATGTGAGATGTTAAAAAAAGTTGATCAACTTCAGGACAAATGGCTTTTTGAAGGAAAGCCAAAAATTGAAATAGGTATTGGTATAAACACCGGTGAAGCCTTTGTCGGAAACATAGGCTCAGAAAAGCGCTTAGAATACACTGTTATTGGCGACATGGTTAATCTGGCGAGCAGAATTGAAAGCTATAATAAAGTTTATAAAACTAACCTTCTTATAAGTAGTTCTACATATTCATATGTAAGTGATTTTGTGGATGTAATAAAAATTGCCGATGTCACAATACGCGGTAAATCGAAAAAAATGGATATCTACGAAGTTTTACGTCTCGGGAATTAAATAAAATGGCAATAATAGATAATATTGAACAGCTAAAAAAAGCCATAGATATAGAAATTCAATATAAATACATAGACATTCACGGAAAAAATCAAACATTTTCAAGTTTTATAAAACGTGAAGCCAAAAGATACTATAAAATTTCGAAAAAAAATCCCAAATGGGCGCTTCTTGCAGAAATTTTTGAACACTATCCTTTTGCCGGAATAAATGAAAGAAGAAAAAGCATTGACAGGCTTATTAAAATTTTAAAATCAGAATTATCTTCAAAAACACCTGCAGAAGGACAAAAAACAGAAAAAAAATCACCAAAAGAAACTGACGTAATGTATGTTAAGGGGGTAGGGCCAAAAATTGCCTGTAAATTAAACAAACTTGGAATTTATACGGCACATGACTTAATAATGTATTTCCCCAAAAAACATATAGATTATTCATCAAGAACACTTATTAAAAATCTCAAAGAAGGTGAAAATACAACTGTATTCGGCTATATTAAGTCAGTTTCGGCATTCAACACCAGAAATAACCTTTCTGTTATCAAAGTGACAATTGCAGATGAAAGCGGCAGTATTAACTTAAGCTTTTTTCAGGCAAAATCAAACAGATTTATGCTTGAAAGAATTAAATCGCAATTCCCTAAAAATGCAGGAATTATGGTTTCAGGAACGGTAAAATTAAACAATTTTGATGGGAAACTAACCTTTGACAAACCTAATTACTCTATTATGACAGGAGAATTTATAGAGAATAAAAATTCCAATTTAAATATAGGAAGAATTGTTCCCGTATACCAGATGTGCGAAGATTTGAGTATTAAAGTATTACGCAGGGCAATATTTAATGCTGTCGAAATGTACAAAGATGATATTGAAAACATATTGCCGGATTTTATTCGAGAAAAATATGGTATTTTAGAGAAAAAAACAGCGATTGAACAGATACATTTTCCTGAAAATATGGAAATGTTAGAACAGTCAAGATTTTCTTTGATTTTTGAAGAGTTATTTCTCATACAGTTAAAACTTGCCGTTATAAGAGAAGAAAATTCACACAAACATTCATCAGTGGCGCTTACTATAAAAGAAAACGGACTTGTTCGAAAATTTATTAATGACTTGCCATTTGAACTGACAGGCGGACAAAAACGTGCAGTAAACGAAATACTAAACGACCTAAATTCTGACGTACCAATGGCAAGACTCCTGCAGGGAGATGTAGGGAGCGGGAAAACTGTTGTAGCAGCTATAATGCTTTTAGCAGGGGTAGAAAACGGTTATCAGGGAGCATTTATGGCGCCCACTGAAATTCTTGCGCAGCAGCATTATAACAATCTTATAAAGTGGTTAACCCCGCTCGGACTTAAAACAGGTCTGTTTCTTGGCAGTCAAGGTAAAAAAATTCGCGAAAAATTCAGAACCGACTTAAAAAACGGACAAATGCATATTGCGGTTGGCACACATGCTCTGATTCAAGAAGGGGTTGATTTTAATAATCTCGGTGCCATTGTTGTTGATGAGCAACACAGGTTTGGAGTTAAACAACGAAATATACTTCGCAAAAAATCCCAAAATCCCCAAATCTTGACAATGACAGCCACACCGATACCTAGAACATTAGCCCTTACCGTACATGGAGATTTAGATTTAACTATTATTGATGAACTTCCTAAAGGCAGAAAACCTATAAAAACATCCCTTGTTACTAATCATAGAAGTGTATATGAGCTTATCAGACAGGAAGTAGAGTCAGGCAGACAGGCATACGTTGTTTATCCGCTGATTGATGAAAGTGAGTCACTCTCTGCAAAGGCAGCAACAATTGAGGCCGAACGTTTGCAAAATGAAGTATTCCCCCAGTTTAATATCGGATTGCTGCATGGCCGCCTTAAAAATGACGAAAAAGAACAGGTTATGGCTGATTTTAAAAACAAAAAGTACAATATTCTGGTATCTACGACAGTTGTAGAGGTTGGAGTTGACGTTCCGAATGCAACTGTTATGCTTATTGAAAATGCCGAACGCTTTGGACTTTCGCAGCTGCATCAGCTAAGGGGGAGAGTTGGACGAAGTGACATACAATCGTACTGTATTCTATATACAGGCTCAAAATCACAGGAAACAAGAGAACGGTTGAATATAATGACTCAAACAAATGACGGGTTTGTTATAGCCGAAAAAGATTTGCAACTCAGGGGCCCCGGGGAATTTTTAGGAACAAGACAAAGCGGACTTCCGGATTTGATAATTTCTGATATTGTTAGAGATGCCAAGATTCTTGAGCTGGCCAGAAATGAAGCCATAGATTTTGTAAAGTCAGGCAAAATTAATTCTTATCCCGAATTAAAGCAAGCTTCTTTATCAAACGTATTAAACGGCCTTGATATATAAATATATTAAGTATTGTAAATTTGAAATATTACAAAAAAGCAATTATTTACTTAATATATACTTTATATATTTATAGAGTATAAAATAAGGAATAATTTTATGTGGCCTCACCATTTTAGAACAAGAAATACAACAGTAATAAACAATAATTTTGGTTTTTTCCCGACAAGGCCAATGATTAGCCATCATCATTGCAGCGGATTAAATTCGGGATTTAAATGGATGATGGGGCTGGGAATGGCGCAAACACTTATGGGCGGGATATTTTCTATGTTTAGACAACCCGTACAAACTATTCCTATGATGCCATATTACAATTTTACTAATACTCAAGGTCTTAATTTAGGTGAAACTCCAATCACTGATGCATTGGCGGATGCAAGACGCACTCTTGACAGCCTTGGATTTACCCGTAATGCAGGTTATAGCGTTCAATATGGAGATGACGGAAAAATAACCTATGCTTATACTAATAACGGACAAACTATTATTGCAAATAATTTAAAGGAACTATTGGACAAGCAGGCAGCAGCAAGAACTGTTTCTAATGATGACTTAGATATACAAGAAGAACAAGGAGGGGATAGAACAGTTCAAGCCGGTCAGCGCGATACAGAAGTTACAGCACCCGGAAGAGGTACAGAAGAATCGGAAACTGTTTTTGAAGAAGTTACTACACCAACCCCATCCGGACACTATGCTGCAAGCGTAGTTGACAGATCTCCAAAAGGCTGGTATAGATCAGTAAATGCAAATAGTCATAATTACCAATTTACTGAAGAAGAACTAACGAAACACAAAGGAGCAGAAACCGGAGTAGATTTTATAGTAAATCAATTTGCTGCAAATGTTAATGTTGACAAAGGTAAACTTCGTAATGAGCTTATCAAAAAGAACCCCAGTGTCTTTAACGCTGACGGAAATCTTAAAGAAAATGCAGATGTAAATAAACTGGATATTCCCACATTTAAATGGATTAAAGAAAATTGTCTGACTACAGAAACAGAACTACCTGAAGAAAACGCAGTACTTGCAAAAGCTAAGGTTAAAAATAACAGAGTCAGCCTTGATTATAAATCAGGAAATTCAATTTATAAAGAAGGCGATGCCGATGACATGATGGATAGAGATGTGGTCTTAGTTATTGACGGTCGTAAATATAAATTACTTTCAAACGGCAAAGCAGAATATGTGGATTATTATCAAATAACTAACGGACGCCCCAACCATTACAGAGATTTTAAATTAATTGATCCTGATACCGGTCGGTTCAATCCTAATCCTGAAGAGGGTTTATGGACAGAAAGAGAATATTTTACTTTGTTCTCAATTGATGGAGCAGGCTCACCGCTGGCAGGAGCAAAAATTTCAAGAAATGAAGAGGGACAGGTGATTATAACAAAAAATGGAAAGACGGCTATTATGGACGACGTTATGAGTAAAAATGAACCTCTTAAATAATATAAAAAAATTTATAACAAAACCGGTTTTGCATATATTGTGAAGCCGGTTTTATTTAGTGTGGTAATGGTATCAGAAAATTGGGCATATAATCATTAGTTATTATATATATGTAAAGAAATGTAACGAGGCCGTATAAAAAATAGCAATTATTTAAATAATATATACTTTATATATATAAGAGAGTATAAATAAGAGGTACAAAAAATGAGCAGAATTGGCTGGGTACCAACCGGACGAGGTATGAGTCTAAGCAACTCTGTAAAACCGGGACAGTTTAGAGCAACAAGATACAACATAGTGCCCAATAAAACCGTAATAAATAACAACTTCTATGGCGGTGGTTACAATGCCGGCTATTTTGACAATATGTGCTGTTGTCAGCAGGAATCGTCAATGCCTAAATGGATGGGCTGGATGATGGGCATTGGTATGTTAAATTCTCTTTTAGGCGGTATATTTGGTTTATTCGGCAATAACAAAACAGAAGAGCCGCCTAAAACAGAGGAAGAGACACCTGTACAGCCTGAGACAGAACCCGAGGATGTTCAACCGGAAGAGGAGGTGGCAGCACCCGTAGAAGTGCCTGTTGCAGATCCCGTGGAAGCAGGAGGAGATCCGATAGAACAAACAGCGCAGTTATTTGAAAATCTTTCTAATACGATTTTGGCAACAGATGAAAAGTTAGGTTCAAACTATGATATTCAAGGTACAACTAAATTTAAATGGAACACAAACGCTGATGGAACAGAAGATAAAAATACACCACCAAGTTCAATAACAATTAACTGTGCAGGAAAAGATTATGTATTCCAATATCAGGGTACAGAAAATGGCAAACCAATGTATAAAGCTTCAGAAGTCATAGTAAACGGACAGTCACATCCTGTTTTAAATAATCAGGTTTACACACTTGATGCAGACAGCGGCAAATTAGTACAAAATGCCACAAATTCAAGTGCAGAAGACGGTTTAGGTACAACGATTAAATGGAGGAGATAAGCTCTTTTTCAGAGCTTATTTCTTATTATTAACTTTGCAATATTTCAACCTGAAGTGTATAATTAATCTGTAATACTCTAATCAAGAAAGAGGACATTATGGATAAATTAAAAGTTGCAGTAGGCTCAGATCACGGCGGATATGAGTATAAACAGTCAATTATTAAATATTTACAAACACAAAATATAGAATACAGTGATGAAGGAACTCACTCAAAAGATTCATGTGATTATCCTGCCATTGCGCATAAAGTGTGCGAAAAAGTTATATCGGGAAAAGCAGACAGAGGCATACTTATATGCGGTACAGGTATTGGCATGTCAATTGCTGCTAATAAAATAAAAGGTATAAGAGCAGCGCTTTGCGGGGATACATTTTCCGCAAAAGCTTCACGGGCACATAACAATGCAAATGTTTTATGTCTGGGGCAAAGAGTTATTGGGGAATGTCTGGCTCTTGATATAGTTGATATATGGCTTAAAACTGATTTTGAAGGCGGAAGACACCAAAACAGGGTAAATATGCTTGAATAAATTTTTGCAGGTGCAGGATTTTCATGCTAAAATAAAAAGACACAAAGGAAAAACTATGACAGAAGAATTAGATTCAAAAAAACTTGCCTGCGTAATTGCAAGAACACTTGATGACAAATTAGGCAAAGATATTACTATATTAAATATTAGTAATGTATCTTCTCTTGCAGATTATTTTGTAATAGTTACAGGTGACTCTACACCGCAGGTTAAAGCTCTGATGAATGAAACAAAGGAAAAAATTAAAGAGCTTTTTTCACGCTCGCCTTTAAGAGTTGAAAACGATTCAAGAAACAGGTGGAATCTCCTTGACTACGGCGATGTTGTAGTTCATATACTTCACAAAGAGGAAAGAGAAACCTATGCTATTGAAAAATTCTGGAGCAACGCTTTTAGCATAAACGAAGAAGAATGGCGTGAAATCTCCAAAGATTATTCAAAATTTTAATAACGTAACCGGCTCCGAAAAACGGAGCTTTTTATTCTTTATAAGATTACCTTTCGTAACATTTCTAAATAGTATTGCAAAATAAACAAAATAATGTACAATAATTCAAGAGAGATTATAATTCAGGAAGGTTAGAATGGATAAAGAATTAGACACCCAAATTAATGAACTTATAATGCAGATGGCAAAAGATCCGCAAAATATAGAAAATTATCACAATCTTGCGGAACTTTACCTGAAAAAAGAAGATTATGATCGAGTAATGTCTGTACTGGAAAGTCTTTTGACTATACAGCCGAATGATGTTCAAGCCCTTGTAGGAATGGGAACTATGTGGTTTTATGAAAAAGACTTCAGAAAATCACTTTCCTATTACAACAGAGCACTGGAAATTAACCCTAAAAATTATTTGATTTATTACAATATGGGAAATGTTTTTGCCGAGTGGAAAAATTTTCCCAAAGCATTATTTTACTATAACAGAGCTATTGATTTAAATTCAACAAATCCGGAGATATACAATGCGATTGCTCTTTTGTATCAGGATAATGAAGATTATGTAGAATCAAAAGCATATTACGAAAAAGCACTTTCCCTTGATCCTGAAAATCTTACAGCTCTTATTGATATGGGTAATGTTTGTTTCAAACTTTTTGATTATGAAACTGCTCTTGAACTTTACAAAAAAGTATTTGCACTGAACCCAGATAACAAAATTGTTGCTATATGTATAGGAAATACACTTACTTTAATGAAGCAACGCGAAAAAGCTTACAACTATTTTGAAAAAGCTCTCAAAATGGAAGGAGATAATTATAAAGCTTATATATGCTATGCAATAGCTCTTTCAGAATTCGGTGAATATGATATGGCTGTTGAAATGTACAAACGTGCGGAAAATATTTATCCGAAAGAAATTGATGCTCAAATACTTCTGGCAAATCTTTATACCAACTTTAACCACCTTGACATGGCAATGGAGTTATACAAAGAGGCTGTCAGACTAAAACCTAATAATGCAGAAACATATATGCTTCTAGGTAATGCACATTATCTAAAAGGTGAGATTGAACAGTCAATAGGTGCTTATCGTGCATCTATTAATATTGCTCCTGAAAATGATGAATACAGACTTGTGTATATGCAGGTGCTTGACGAATATATTGACAAAAAGAGAAACGGAGAGCCTGTTTAAATGCGTGACACTACACCTTATATGCTTGAAAGAATTATTGCTGCATTTTCATATATTACAATGGGCATGGCAGGTTTTATATGGCTTATTGTATGTCTTTTTACAAAAGCCGGCTTAAAACCCTTTCTTCAATACCATATTTTCCAATCTATATTTATTTCACTTGCATTTGCGGTGTTATCAATTTTTATAGGCTGGTTATCAAATCTTTTAAGTTTTGTCCCCTTCATAAACAGACTTGTTGCACAGATAACTTTCCTTCTGAATATGCCCTTGATTTTTGATTATTCTCTTATTCAAACAGTTATATATGCGTTTTTAATATACCTTGCTGTTACTTCATTAATGGGGAAATATAGCTACATTCCCTGGATTTCTGATATAATTGATCAAAATATATCAGGATAAAGAAAAGCCCTGCAATGCAGGGCTGATGTGCATTAAAGATTATGAATTATGATATTAAGATTCCGATGTTTTAGCAAGAATTATTGCATTTGAAAGCGGTATTCCTCCTGTCATCTGAGGTTTATTTACAACCTGTCCGTTAACATACATAACTGTTGAACCTCCGCCATCTAAATTTATAGCCCCGATACAGCCGGCCGCTTTCATAAAATTTGCAAGCTCCATTAATGTCATACCTATAGAACTGCCTTCACGGCCATCCACAGCAACAAGAATTAAGTTATTTTCAGCAGTATACCCGATTGCGCTTCTTGGATTACGTCCTCCTATTGCACCCAGTTTTTGTGCGGTCATATCAACATAAACTTCACCATCCCTGACAAGATAAGGACCACCGCTTATAATATGCTTTACGTCCCTCCATTGCGGAGTTGTTTTTATAGATAATTTTGCATCTTTTTTATCTAAAAATGCATAAAGAATACTTTTCGGACCGGAAATTACATATCCGTCTTTAGGGATTTCAATCGCATTTGCAGAAGCTTTTGTAATTTTATTATCAATAACCTGTAAGCCAACTCCATACTTTGGAGCAGCAGGAGAATATTTACCCCATTCAGGTGTATAAACAAGAACATGCGTTGATAACATTCTCGGCTGGTTGATATTATCAACTTTTACAGTCTTACCGCTGCCGCTAATTGAGGCGTTTAACTGAACTCTAGCAATATCAAAACCATCATCAAATATACCCATTGCAACTCTGTCATAAATAGGGCCTGTATAGAGTTTCTCATTAATCATTAATGTACCCAGAGGAACTCCAGTTTGAGGTTTAAAATATGTTCCATTTAATGCTACAAGTGCATCATAATTTTTTGCAATAGTTGAAATTGTTTTTCTGCTTTTAAGAGTCGAGTCAGAAGCAAGCACCGGAGTAAGTTCAAAGTCTTTTGCAAGCATCATATCAACTTCAACCACATTTATTCTTACCGGACGTCCGCTGTAATATTTTGTCATTTTAATATGCATTATACCTTCAGCAACATCAGTTATTAATGCCTTAGGGTATTTTTCTTTAATGCTTTTTTCAAAATGTTCTTTTCTAACTTCCGGACTAATTTTATTAAATATTTTAACTTTAGCATTCTGTATATCAAAGTCAGGTGCTGTTACCTTTGCGACTTTTAGATTACTTGCATGAATCGGCAGCAGCGCCTGACACAAAACTAATACCCCGATTATAGATATATTAACAGCAGCTTCTGTTAATCTTCTCAGCTCATAGTTTTCAGCATAAAATAACGTATCCATAATGTCACCTCTAAGGTTAAGTAACCGGATACCTTTTTTATTTGTGAGTGGGGTGGGGAATAACACTCAGAGAAGGACTATTTTACTTTTTAGGAACGTTAATTTCTTTTTCTTCTTTGTGACGTCCCTAAATAGGAACGTCCCTCTACTACTATTGTAACATATTTTAATATAAACCTCAAGTCTAGACAGTTCAAGTAATACAAAGAATTTACAAAACTAAATAAGGTACAATTTACACTTTCTTATAAATAAAGTTTAATAATTTTAGCCGCTTCCTCAGAAGGCATTTCAACGTCAACTGAATTTATCTCTGAAGGTTTATTTGAAGCACGTTTTAAATCAAAATTTAAAAATGATCTTCCGTTAAAATCTCCGTTACTCAATGTTAACCTTGCTTCTTTTCCAAAAACTTTTTCCTGAATAAACAAATTAACATCACCTGCTCTGGAGCCGAATATCCCGAGCTTATTATTTGTCTTTGCTCTGTTTTCAGTCAATTTTAGAAAAGCATCATCAACAACTTCTGCAATAAGTTTGTTAGCCGAATTACCTGAGAATGAAACAGTATCAGTATTTAAACTATAATTTAAATTTGAAATATTATTCTTATTTTGAGTTGAAAAGAATGAAGTTTGACGCGTAAAAAACGCGAACGGGGTACTTGTAATTTTTGTAATCATAATTTAATATCCTTCTAATTATACACAAACATTTAACTGAAAACAAAATAAAAAGTCAAATAGGCCTAATCAACATCTACAGGCTCTCTGAGAATTTTTTCAATCGCTTCACGTGCAGTAAAAACAAGTGCCTCAGGGACATTGGCAATAGTTGTAAACTGGCGCAAAACATCTACAACACGCTTAAATGAACGGACAATGTCCCCCTCTCCCATATCAATTTGTTCGGTAATAGTTTCCCATTCTGCACCATCAACCCAGAGTTCAATTAAAGAGCTAAAATATGGGTTTATGTACATGGGAGCATCCACCAGATATTTGTTTTGAACTTTTTCAACCTTTCTTCTGATATTTCTTATCAAATTCAAAGTTTTTCTAACCGGTTCAGATATTGGAAGATATGGAATATCAATTCGCAAATCTTCCGTAGTTACTGCACAAACAACAGCAGCAAGCTGAGAAGGGGTAAGGTTTTCCAAAATATTTGAAAAAATAATTTCCGCGATAAATAATTCGTTTTCAGAGCGAATTTGAGCAGTTGTAACTCCGCGTTCCGTCGGATAATCATCAATAAGATATCCCATTTCAATCAAAACATTTCTGTGAGCCAAAAACTTATTCCAGAAAATATCTCTCTGTCTATCAATTTCTTTTTCAAGTTTTTTTAAACGTACAGAAAAACGTGAAAGCACCTCAACATTTTTTGAATGTTTTTTATAAAGTTTGCAGTTATCGCATGGATATTCATGCATTTTATTCAAAAGAGCCTTTGTCTCTTTTCCGAATTTAACAGCTTCAGACGAAAGAGGTCTGTTCTTAGCCCGTTCTTGCTTACAAATTTTTTTATAAGTCTGCCTGTTTTGAACATATATATGGCGAATTTTATCATACTCGTATAATTCAGCGTCAGAAAGCTTTGACGGACAGATAAATTTTCTTGATGAAATATCATTTTCAAGCTGTTCTTTGGCTTTCAAAAGCGGTTGAAGACGCGAGCCAGCCGAAAAATATCCAAAACTTTTTAAAATAAGTTCTTTCGCTTCATCGAGACTAAAACGTTGAAGTAAGTTAAGCACCATTGAATAAGATGGTGAAAATCTGCTTTCTAAAGGGTTTGCGTCACTCAATACAAGCTCAGCAACTTCTTCTGGACTCTGAAACTGCGTTCCGACAATCACAACATAGCCTACTTCATCCATACCGCGTCTTCCCGCACGGCCCGACATTTGAAGAAACTCGCTTGCCGTAAGCATTCTGTGTCCGCTGTCTGTACGTTTGCTTGTCGAGCTTATAACAGTAGAACGAGCAGGCATATTAATTCCCGCAGCCAGAGTTTCCGTCGCAAACACAACTTTTATCAAACCCTTTTGAAAAAGTTTTTCAACCAGATTTTTCCAGGCAGGCAAAAGCCCTGCATGATGAGATGCCACCCCCTGATACAAATAATCCAAATGCTTATTATTATATAAATGAGGATTTTCAGCAATATATTCATCAACAAACTGCTTTATCTGCGCCTGTTCTCCCTTCGTCACGAGTTCAAGCGATGCGCACTTTTCCATCTGCTCATCACATTTCTTTCTTGAAAACGTAAAATATATAGCAGGCAGCATATCATTTTCTTTTAAGTTTCGAACAATATCTTTAACAAAAGAACGTTTATTCTGCAATTTTTTACCGAAAAGACGTTTTTCTGGGCGAATTTTTTTATTAAGCTGTCCGCTCGGGGTGAGAAGTGGAAGCAATTTTGTTGGCTGAGAACTGTCAAAGTAATAAAATTTTAAAGGAACAGGCCTGAAATCAGTATCAACGAGTTCAGTTTTTGAATGAACAGTATTAATCCAATCTGTAAGTTCATCAGCATTTGCGACAGTAGCAGAAAGGGCAATAATTTGAACATTGGTCGGACAGTATATAATACTCTCCTCCCACACAGTCCCCCTCTGTTCGTCGTTCATATAATGCACTTCATCAAGAACAACATAACACACATCTTTCATGTTATCTGCAACGGCACCGAAATTAGTTCCGTAAAGCATATTTCTAAACACTTCCGTTGTCATTACAACAATTTGAGCATTTCTGTTAATAGATGTATCGCCGGTTAAAAGGCCAACCTTATCCTGTCCGTATTTTTCGCCGAAATCAAAGTATTTTTGGTTAGACAAAGCCTTTAAAGGAGTCGTATAAAATATACGCTTACCCTGTTCAAGTGCGCGATGAATTGCATGCTGTGCTATAACGGTTTTTCCTGCACCTGTAGGCGCACATACAACTACACTCTTGCCGTCATCAATAAAGTTGCAGGCATCTTTTTGAAAATCATCCAGCTCAAAAGGGAATTCGTACATGTTTTCTCCTTAATATTATTATGCCAAAAATATTAATATTTGTAAAATATAATATTTGTTGTCAGCAAATAATATTTTTTATATGTATTATATAAATGCTTATTAACACTAAAATCTATATATAAACTAAAAGGAGCAGCGATGAATATAGGATTAAACACACAAACATCAAACCAAACGCATTTCGGAATGGCAATTCATTCAAACGAAGTTGTTAATCAAGCACTCAAAGCACGAATTAAAAAGCCTTAAGAATTATAAAAACTTAACAGAATAATTGATCAGCAGGCAAAAAATGACAAAGTGGACATAGCACTTTTAATAATGCAGGATGGCAAATCACTTAATGCAAATGTTTATTCAATAAATGACGAACAATTAGGGCTACACTTTTTTAAGCAATATACAGAAAATGCTTTTACAAAATTACTCCAAGGCCCCGTAGGCTTTATTGAAAAGGTTGCTAAAATAGCCGATAAACAAGCAGCAAAAATGAGTCGAATTAAAGCCAGTGAATACGACGATATTTTTAGCAAAATGAAATAAATAAAAAAACTCCCTTAAGGGAGTTTTTTTATATCTTATCAAATCCTGTAAATTTTCTTAGGACTTTCGGAATAATTATTGTCCCGTCTTCCTGCTGGTAATTTTCGACAATTGCCGCAAATGTTCTACCAACAGCTAATCCCGAGCCGTTAATTGTATGAACAAACTGAGTTTTTCCTGTAGATTTATCTCTATAACGGATATTTGCACGTCTTGCCTGATAATCGCCATAATTTGAACAGCTTGAAATTTCTTTATAAGTACCGTAAGACGGCATCCAAACTTCCAAATCCCAGCATTTATTTGCGGAAAATCCTATATCCCCCGTTGACAAGGCTTCACGGCGATATGGAAGTTCAAGCAGTTGTAACATTTTTTCAGCATCTTCCGTTAATTTTTCATGTTCTTCTTTGCTTGTTTGAGGAGTACAAAGTTTTACAAGTTCAACTTTATTAAATTGATGTACTCTTATAAGTCCTCTTGTATCCTTTCCTGCGGAACCAGATTCACGTCTGAAACACGGAGTATAAGCAGTCATATATTTCGGCAAATCATCTTCGGACAGTATTTCATTTGCATAAATATTTGTAACAGGAACTTCAGCCGTCGGGATTAAGTATAAATCCTCATCAACACACTTATACATATCTTCTTTAAACTTTGGAAGCTGTCCTGTACCGGTCATCGTAGCGGCATTTGCCATAAATGGAGGCAAAACTTCTTCATATCCTTGTTCTGACGTATGGTAATCAAGGAAAAAGTTTATTATGGCACGTTCAAGTTTAGCGCCTTTCCCTCTGTATAAGATAAATCTGCTTTGTGAGAGCTTAACACCACGTTCAAAATCAACAAGTTCCTTTTCTTCACAGATATCCCAATGGGCTTTAAATTCAAAGTTAAATTTTCTTGGTTCACCCCATTTATAAACTTCAACATTATCGTCCTCCGATAAGCCTATAGGAGTAGTTTCATCCGGAATATTCGGAATATGCAGCAATATATCACGCTGTTTATTATCAAGTTCTGTTTGTTTTTCCTCCAAAGCTTTGATATCATCCCCGAGCTTGCGAACTTCTTCCTGTACTGCATCAGTATTTTCACCGTTCTTTTTCATTAATCCTATTTTTTGAGAATCATTTTTTCTTTTTGCTCTTAATTCATCAACTTTAGTCTGAATTTTCCTTCTTTCAACATCAATTTCCAAAACTTCATCAATCGAAAGCTCAGGATTTCTTCTTTTTAAAAGTTCATTTACCTTATCAGGGTTCTCTCTAATCATTTTGATATCAAGCATTTCTACCACCTTTATAAATTTTTATTCTAATATTTTATTAAAAAAGAGCAAAAACTCTTTCATAACTTATAATTTATACACACATTCTAGTTTAAATAAAAGTTATAATCAAGATTGTAATTGTCTGTGTACATTTGTAAAGAATTATGGTTTTTCTTGACACATAATGTATAATACTAAATGAGGGTATGTGTTTATGATGTTTGAAAAGCTTGTTCAAAAACTTAACATTGAGAGAGAAAAAACATCAAATGCGGCTATAAATCCGATTGATGTGGATTTCGACAGCCGAAAAAATGATTTTTTAAGCAAGTTGACAAAAAATGCACTAAACATGTATGAAAGAAAATGTGATATTAAAAATTTTACAAAACTTGCTCTTTCCGATCCTGAAAATACATCACACAACGAAATTGTAAACGAGCTTTTTTCTAAAGGAGTTATTGACGCTTCCGATGATGAAAAACTTTTGGAGCTTTCGGATAATACCCGTTTTTTAAGAGATTTAGGACTTATTGATTAAGGTTTTTAATTATTGCATCTGTAAATTTTTCGGTAGTAAGATTACCGCCTAAATCTTCTGTAAATAATTTTTGTTCAAAAGTTTTATATAATGCATTTTCTATTTTTTTAGCAAATTTATCCTCATTAATATATTTCAGCATCTCAACAGCAGACAATAATAATGCGGTAGGATTTGCCTTATTTTGTCCTTTAATGTCAGGTGCAGAACCATGAACAGGTTCAAATACAGCATAATTTTCACCAATATTAGCTCCCTGAGCGACACCTAACCCTCCTATTAATCCCGCACATAAATCCGACACAATATCACCGTACAAATTAGGCAGCACCAGAACATCAAATTGAGCTGGATTTTGCACAAGCTGCATACATAAATTGTCTACAAGAATTTCGCGTTTGTTAATCTGCGGATAACCAGAAGCAATATTTCTAAAACATTCAAGGAACAAGCCGTCAGAAAGTTTCATAATGTTAGCTTTTGTAACAACACAAACTTCTTTACGGTTATTTCGGACAGCATAGTCAAACGCAAATTTACATATCCTTTCAGAAGCTTTACGGGTAATAACCTTAATGCTTTCAGCTGTATCATCATCAATTTTACGTTCTATACCCGCATATAAATCTTCCGTATTTTCCCGCACTACAATAATGTCAACATTATCAAATTTTGTCTTAATATTCGGCAAATTTTTGCAAGGGCGCAAATTTGCATATAAATCAAGCGACTTTCTGAGCTGAACATTAACCGACCTAAATCCTTTGCCAATAGGAGTAGTCACAGGAGCCTTCAAAGCAATTTTATTTTTTTTAATCGACTCTAAAACCCTTTCAGGTAAAGGCGAACCTTCTTTTTCTATAACATCTTCACCCGCAGCTTGAACATCCCAATCTATTTTTAAACCGGAAGCATCAATAATTTTTACAACCGCCTCGGAAATTTCAGGACCGATGCCATCACCGTTAATCAATGTTATCCGTTTCATTGTTCCTCACAATATGCAATTTACGCTCAAATTTTTCAAAGAATCCGCAGTTTGTAACAGTCAAACTATCCTCCAGATAAACAACACCAAGCCCGAGTGCCGTAAGTAAAGGACAGGAAACGCCCTCTGCATAATTTTTACAATCAATGCACTGGTCATCATCTTCAATATATATTTTACCGTCACTGCAATACATAAAAGCATTATACACTTTCTTAACATGTTTGTAAATAAAGAAACATTTAACATATCTTAACATTTTATAATAAATAAGCAATTTTTGAGGGAAAAAATTTTTTATGTAATTAAGGTTAGGTTAGAAATAAAATTAGGCAGGTTAACATGGTAGGTATTTCAAGAATATTGAAAGCCGGAGGAAGGCTATTATTTGATCCGAAGTTTCAGGACACTGTAACAGATTCAATTAAAGCTTCCAAAAAAGTAATGGGCTACAGAAAAATGCATAAGCAAATAAGCGATGCATTTATTAAAGCTGAACAAACAACAAGAAATACAAATTTTTGGTCAGGATTGAAAAAATCACTGACCAGTCTCGGACCGGATATAAAAAGCAGCTGGAATGCTGCATCCGGCTTTGGAGGGAAAAGTAAAGCAGTGCTCAAACAATTAGGTAAAAGAATGCCGTTATTGGGTGTTCTTTTAACAGCAGGACTTGAATTGCCGAACATTATTTCAGCATTTAGCGATAAAGGAATTGTTGGCGGCCTTGTAGAAACAGGTAAGTCTACGGCAAGACTTGCAGGAGCAACGGCAGGGTTTGTAATAGGTCAGGCATTAATTCCAATACCTATAGTTGGCGGTTTAATAGGAGGTTTTGTCGGTGACTGGTTACTGAGCAAAGTTGTAGGTAAAAGTCATTCAGAAAAAAAGGCTGAAGCAGAAGCACAAGTTCAATCTACAATGGAACAACAGCAAAATACGGGAGCAATAACGGCAAACCCTTACGTTCAAACAGGAAACTACGGAATGTCAGGGCTAAATTATGCACAGCCAACAATGACTCCTCAACAGTTAATGGCAATGCAGCAAATGCTATACAGCGGCGGTTTAGGCAATCCGATGGATCAAGATTTTATGGCGATGACATCGGGAATTAACAGACTAAATTACTTATGTTAAACAAATAACACATATAGTGTGAGGCACAATACATATATGATGCAAGGTCCAGGCTTTGCATCTTCGCCTTTAACAGAAATATGTTTAAATACACTTTATAAATCTTCACAAAAAACGCAATTTTTATAGTAAAAAATTTTTTATATATACACGGGGAAATTAAAAATTAGGAGAAAATATGAGCGGTACTAATTCAATACGTGCCAATAATGAAATACTGACAAATTGGTTATACGATGTCCAACCCTTAGAGAAAGAAAAAACAGCAGGAGACAGGTTACAGCAAACAGGAAATGAAATCCTATTAGGGTCTGCTGCAATTATCGGACTACCGCTTTTAGGAAAACCGTTTAAAAAACCTTATCAGTCTTTCAAAAATATGGATACAAGAAATGGTATAAGCTACCTTGATGCCTGGCGCGCATTATCAGAACAAACAAAAGGAGAAAAAGCTGCGTTAAAAGGTGATAATATCTGGCAGTCATACAGAAACAGGAGCTTATACCACAAAATTACAGGTATGAGCTCGGAAATACCTGCATACATCCATGAAAAAAAGCCATCGAAACTTAATGCTAAACAAAGATTAAAACAAATTTATAAATACAGGAAAAATTCTTACTATAATGAAGCAAAACGTTTGATTGAAGAAACCAAACAAATGCTTGAAACAGCAAAAAAGAATGGAACAACAATACCAAAAGAAACCTTAAAAGCGCAACTGAATAAAATTAGAGAAGCAGTCAGAGCCGGAGATATAAAAGTTAACTCTGCTATGAAAAGCGGTATAATTAAACCTACATCATTGCTAGGAAGAGTTAAACATAAAATTAAGCTAAAAACCGGAGGTTACAAAATTGAAGAAAAGCTGCTTCAAAGCACCAAAGGGGCATCAGCACTCAAAATTGCATCAAAAGGCTTAAAAGGTACAGGTTTAATGGCTTTGATTGAAGGCGCATTAGAAATTCCCGATATTATATCTGCCTATAAAATTGATAAAGCAGAAAAAGCGGAAGGCAGAAAATCTAACAGAGGAAATAAACAACTTGCCAAATCAGGAGTTAAAGTAGGCTCAAGTATTTTGGGATATGCAGCCGGTGCTGCCGCAGCAGGAGCAATTGCTGGAAGTGTCGTACCCGGAATTGGAAATGTTGCAGGTGCGGTTATAGGCTTTGTCGGCGGCATAATTGGAGGCGCAATTGCAAGTTGGGGAGCAGGAAAAATCATGGATGAAGTACTAAATGAAAAAGATTCATTAGAGAAGTCTGAGGCAGTATTATATGCAGAGGAGCAGAATGAAAAAACAAGACAGGTTTCAAAAACAATTGCTGCACAGGCCAGCAATAATAGCAGAATACAGGATGAACTTCTTATGGAAGTACAAACAAATATAGATAAAGGTGCTGAACCCCCTGACGAAGTGCTCGCAGCATATGAATATCTTCTGAATGAAAGAGAAACTGCACTTGAAACAGAATACGGCAGCTACGCGCTGCTTGATATGCTCTCAAATATAGCAAATTCAAGCTACGCAGCCTAAATAAAATAATGCATTTATTTAAACTGGAGGTATATTAAAATCTCTTTCAGCACGACTAGAAGATGATTCAAATACTGCTTTTAAAAATCTTTCTATTGTAGCTTCCATAGAAGAAATTTCGTCTTTTAATGCCTTATAATTTTCTTCTTTAACGTCCCTCAAAGCGTTTTCAAAAATCTCGTCATGATACATATTAAATCTCCTTAAATGACTTTGCAATCTCATGCAAAAACTACTTCACATATACCCTTTAACGGTATTTTTAAAAACTTTCTTTAACAAATTTGACAATATTGTTACAAAATTTATTATTTTGTAATTATTTCTACAAAATAAAATAACTTTAATATAGAATATTAGAATACAGAGGGAAAAGAATGGCAACCGATTTTCTAACAAGTTACGATTATTATTCAAGCAGACGTGATATGGAAGTCATATCAAATATTGTTGAATCTTTAAAAAAAATTTTGGAAGAAGACAAACTTCAAACTCAGCCTTTGTTTTTAAAAACATCCGAAAATCTTATTTTGAATATTGCAAGAAAAGTTGTTCAAGAGAAAAAGAAAACTTTCTTGATTGGCATAACAGGTGAAAGTGCTTCCGGCAAAACCGTTTTTGTTGATAATACGATAAAAGCCTGTGTTAAAGAAAAAAAAGAAGGAATTTATACTGTAATACGCTGTGATGACTATTACAAAGATACCTCAAAAGAACTTTTAGCAGCAGGCAGTTATGAAGAACTATTCAAAACAGGCTTTAGTTTTGATACTCCTGATGCTATTGATTTGGAATTAATGAAAAAACATCTTATGAAATTAAAAGCAGGAAGAGAAATTGTTTCACCCAGATACGATTTTGTCACCTGCGTATCTGACCCTGCCGGAGATGTAAAAAAGCCTGCCAAAGTTGTTTTAACGGAAGGTTTATATGTTTTAAACGAAGGTATAAGAGATATTATGGACGTAAAAGTATATGTCTATACCCCACTTGAAGTTATTAAAGAAAGATGGTACAAAAGAGCGGCCCTGAGAGGTAAAACTGGTACGGCAGCTGATTTACAATTCCAGGATGTAAACAAAACCGCACAGCAATATATACGTCCTGCATACCAGATTTCAGATGCGGTTATTAACGGAATGGTTTCCCAAAAATATATTCAGGAAATTACAGACGAAATATTTAATACATTAAAAAATATAGTTGAATATTAATAAAATAAAGGAGCCTGAAAAATCAGACTCCTTTATTATTTAGTGATTAATCATGCAGGGACATTTTGGCTGCACAGGCTGCAAGTAAATTCTTTCACAGGTATCACAGGTTTCGTTAAAAGCCCTTGTACATGTCGGACATGTATTTAAAGTTACACGGGTGCATTCGTCGCATTTAACTTTTTTAACCTTACACTTATTACAATTTTTAAATCCGGTGAAAGGATTAAGGCTAAAATTAGTCTTATTTTCACCTATACCGATATACGGCAGCGGATTAAGATAAGAAATATAAGGCATAGGATTTAAAGACTGAGCACCTTCCCACGCCGCAAATGCTCCCTGAGTTGAAAATAAAATAGCACCAATCAATGCTAAAGTAATACACAAATTTTTCATAAAATACTCCCATAAATTTTTGACAGCTACAAATCTGCCTACAGATTTATTTTAAACTTTATAACTTATGTTTACTATAGCCTAAATAACAAGAGGACTGCCCGAAAGTAGTCCTCTTTAAAGGTTAAATTCAGAAATAAATGTAAATTATAGAGCCTGCTGAACTCTGCAAATTGAAGCATCATCAAGCAATATTACATATACTTCTTCACCGGCTTTTGCGTGGTATTTCAATCCGGGAGTTACAAGACCTGTAACTAAACCGACAGCTGCACCAACTGGAGTACCGATTGCAACACCTGTACCGATTTTGTCAGGGCTTGGAATAAATGCGAAACCTACACCTGCACCGGTACCGATTGCACCGCCTGTTACCGTGCATAATGCAAGCTTACCTGCAGTCATCCATGGACCTTCTTTTAAAGAATAATCTTTAGAGAAAGGTTTTGCATTGAAAGCAAGTTCTTTTCCGTTAGGAAGAACAACTTTTGTTAACTGAGGATAAACTCTTGCATTTTTGTTAAACCATCTCTGATCTTTAATTTCATTGATTTGTGCAATGAATTTTGTTCCTTCTGGAATAACAAGTGTACCTTCTTTAGTGTAAATAGCTTCCGGAGCGACAAAAGTTACAATGTCACCTGCTTTATGTTTTTCAGATTTAAATTTTTCAGTGAATGCGACAGAAAGAACGTTTCCTTCAGCAATAACACTTTCAACATTGTTTACCATAACTTCATTGTTAGGAGCATTTCTCTTGACATCAAGATGTTCTACTCTTGTTTTACCTAAGTATTGTTCTTTAACTAAATCAAGTTTTTCTTTTAATCTTGCTAAAAGAACAGCAGCTTCAGCTCTTGACAAATTGTCGTTAGGTCTGAGTTCTCTTGAATCAGGATAGTTTACGTAAATGCCGTAGTTGATTGTTTTTGCATAAACTTTTTTAGCCCAAGCAGGAATAGCAGATGCGTCTTTAAATTGATTAAGAACAGATGTATCAGCATCCATATCCTTTGTAATATGGCTGATTACAGATTGAGCTTCTGATCTCAACACTGCTCTGTCAGGTTTGAAAGTATTGTCAGGATAACCATAAACCAAACCTAATTGTTGTGAACGCAAGATGTTGTCATAATTTGGATTGCTTTTTGCAACATCAGTAAATTTGTTTGAAATATTAACATTAATGTTTTCATCAGATAAAACTTTCAGCAAAGCATTAACAAATTCAACCCTTGTGATAGTTTTTTCAGGATTGAAACGATCTCCTGATAAAGTCATAATATTGTTGTCAACAACAATATTAATTTCCTTGCTTGCCCAATAATTCTGATTTACATCAGCTATTGAGGCTGCAAGAACAGATACGGCATTAAATGCTACCAAGCATAAAGCCATAACTCCTGAAATAATTCTTTTCATTTTTACTTCCTCATATTTACTAGTAAACCTTTTTCGTGTATGATTATAACGCAGATTTAAATATTTGTAAACATGTATTGTAATAATTGAATTATTTACCCAATAAAGAAAGGAAAATTATGGATAGTTACACTATGACGAAAATCGTTGCAACACTCGGACCTGCAACGTCAACAAAAGAAAAGATTAGAGAACTTTTCCAAGCAGGTGTTACCATGTTCAGATTAAATTCTTCTCATGGCGACATTGACATGCACAAAACAAATTTGTCTTACATAAGAGAAATTGAAAAAGAAGAAAAAACATTAATTCCTGTACTTTTAGACCTTCAAGGCCCTAAAATAAGAATCGGAAATTTACCGGAATCAATTGAAATTGTAAAGGACCAAATATTAAAATTCCGTCACCAGCCTGAAGTTACAGGTGATATTCTTCCTGTTGACTATAAAGGTATGGCAGATGACGTTACACCCGGTGAAAAAATTATGATTGACGACGGAAAAATTCAGCTTGAAGTAGTAAAAGTTGAGGACAGAGTTATTTTTGCAAAAGTCTTGACTGACGGTCTGCTTAAACAAAGAAAAGGTATTAATATCCCCGGTTCACAAGGAAGTTTAGATGTTTTAACAGAAAGAGATATTAAATTTGTAGAATTTGCTGCTCATAATGACATAGACTACCTTGGACTTTCATTTGTAAGAAATGCATCAGATGTTGTTAAACTCCGCGAATTACTGGAAGGTCATGGAAACACGACTGCAAAAATTATTTCAAAAATCGAAAAACCGCAAGCTGTTGAAAATATCGACAGTATTATAGAAGTATCTGACGGTATTATGGTTGCAAGGGGCGACTTGGGTATTGAAATATCTACAGAAAAAGTGCCTATTGTACAAAAAACAATTATCAGAAAAGCAAATGCAAAAAGAAAAGTTGTAATTGTTGCAACACAAATGCTTGACAGCATGATTGAAAACCCGATTCCTACGCGTGCTGAAACTTCCGATGTTGCAAACGCTATTCTTGACGGAACCGATGCAATTATGCTTTCCGGAGAAACAGCAGCAGGTGCTTACCCCGTAGAAGCAGTTGCAATGATGAAAAAAATTGCTGATACTGTTGAAGAATCTCCGTTTATGAGAAAAAATAAATTCCCGCGTAAAATGATTGAGGAAGAAAAAGATTCTCAGGCAATGGCAATTGGGATGTCTATCGCTGATATGGCAAGAAAAATGAATATAAAAGCGGCAATAGCTCTTACAGGCAGCGGCTTTACCGCAGCAATGCTGGCTGAAGCAAAATTAAGCGTTCCGATTTTTGCATGCTGCCCGAACAGACACATCTGCCGCGACGTAAAATTATTCAGAGGTGTATTCCCTATTCCTCTTGATTTCAACGGTTCAATTGATAAAGCTTCAATTGCGATATTGGATGACTTTTTAATTAATAATTTAGGCCTTGAAAAAGGTGATTATGTTGTAATTACAGGTTCTGTTCCCGAATTGCTTGTCGGCGGAACAAACTTTATTAAAATTCATGAGATAGGGAAAAATTAATAAATTAAACAAAAAACAAAATAAAAAAGCCCTGAGTAATTCAGGGCTTTTTTAGGAAGATTTTAATAAACAATTTGCACATAAACAGTACGGGTACGTGCCTTATTATCAAAATCAATTAAGACAATCTGCTGCCACTGGCCGAGCTGCAATGCACCGTCTATTAAAGGGACTGTTGTACTGTTGCCGACTATTGAAGCTCTAATATGGGCATATCCGTTACCATCGTGCCAAGTTTCATCATGATGATATCCTTCTTTAACCGGTGCAATTTTTTCAAGTGCCTCCGGTAAATCAACAAGTAACCCGGGTTCAAACTCAATATTTGTTATAGAAACAGTGCTGCCGGCGACATATACATGTACAACCGCAGACTGCAGCGAGTGTTTATAAACAGCATGCTTAACTTTTTGGGTTATATCAATAATATCTGTAAACCCTTGAGTATTAATCGTGAATTTTTCATTTATTACAGTCATATATACTCTCCTTAACCATACATTTCATCAGCGTAAAATACAAATTCCAAATGACCTATGATTATTGTATCACCATCTTTTATTCCTTTTTGTGAAAGAGCCTCAAACACTCCCATAGCTTTCATAATATTTTGAAAGCGGATAACCTGTTCGGAATTTCTTTCATCCGTAACCCCTGCAATTCTTTCTATTTTACCGCCTTCGATAATAAATGTATCTTTAGCCACCTTAAATATTTCAAAAGAACTGTCATCATTATAATAAGCACCTAAATCTTCTTCAACGACAATTTCAGCATCTGTCTTTGGAATATCATCAACTTTTTGCCCCATAAAATCAAGAAGTTTGTCAAGATTTTCACCTGTAACCGCAGAAATTTCAAATACGTCATGCGAGACTTCTTTGAATTGCTCCAACAATTCTTTTTTTCTTTGTTCATCTATCGCATCAATTTTGTTCAAAACAACAATCTGATAGAGATTTGCAAGATGCTCAGAATGCTTTTCAAGTTCAAGATTTATTTTTTTGTAGTTATCAAACGGATTTTCTTCGGTAGAGTCAATCAAATGTACAAGAAATCTGCATCTTTCTACATGACGGAGAAAATCAAAACCCAATCCTACACCTTCTGAAGCACCCTCAATCAACCCCGGAATATCAGCAACAACATAACCGTCTCCTGAGCGCTTTTTGACAACTCCTAAATTAGGTATCAAAGTCGTAAAAGGATAATCAGCAATTTTAGGTTTTGCAGAACTTATTCTGCTTATTAAAGTAGATTTACCCGCATTTGGCATCCCCAGAAGTCCAACATCAGCAATAAGTTTTAACTCTAAGAATAATTCACGTTCTATAGACGGTTCACCCGGCTCACAAAACTGCGGTGCACGTTTTTGAGCAGTAGCAAATCTTGCATTACCTCTGCCGCCCCTGCCGCCTTTTGCAACAAGAGCCTTTTGATCATGAGTTTTTAAATCGGCAATTATATTACCTGTTTTTATATCCTTAACAACAGTCCCTACCGGAACTTTAATGTATAAATCTTTTGCGCAGGCGCCATGCATATTTTTAATACCGCCGTTCTCACCTGCTTCAGCTTTAAAGACTGATTTATGTTTAAAGTCCATCAAAGTAGACATATTTTCGTCGGCAATTAAATAAACATCACCGCCTCTGCCGCCGTCGCCGCCTGCAGGTCCGCCTTTATCCACATATTTTTCTCTGCGCCAGGCAACCATTCCGTTGCCGCCGCGCCCTGATACAACCCTAATCTTGCATTTATCAATGAACTTCATTTTTATACCATTGCTTACGATATTCTACTTTTTGTACTATAATAATACTACTATGAAAAACATGAAAAATAAATTATTCTCTAAAGAACCTGTAACAATAGGACATGAAAGCGGATACGATAATTATATAATGGCAATTGAATCAAGCTGCGACGAAACAGCGTGTGCAATAGTAAAAAACGGACGCGAGGCGATTGCAAATGTTGTAGCCTCGCAGATAAAAACACACGCACAATTCGGCGGAGTAATACCGGAAATTGCGGCAAGAGAACATTTGGATTCAATTAATATAGTAATAGATGAAGCATTTAAACAGGCAAAAGAAAACGCAAATATTAACCCTGAAGATATAACTGCATTTGCAGGAACAGTAGGCCCCGGGCTTGTGGGCTGCCTTCTTGTCGGTTTAAACGCTGCAAAAACACTTGCTCTGACTTATGACAAACCATTTATCGGAGTAAACCACTTAAACGCACATCTTTGCGGAAACTATCTTGATACGGAACTAAAACCGCCCTTTATGGCTCTTTTAGTCAGCGGCGGTCATACACAGATTATTGATGTAAAATCTTATTCCGAACAAAATATTTTAGGCGAAACAATTGATGATGCAGTCGGAGAAGCTTATGATAAAGTTGCAAGACTGATAGGTCTTCCTTATCCAGGCGGACCAAAACTTGATAAACTGGCGCAGGAAGGTAATCCTTATGCATTCAAACTTCCGGAAGCCAAAGTTGAAGGCTACAATTTTAGTTTCAGCGGATTAAAAACAGCTGTACTCCGTCTTGTCAAATCTTTTGACGGGAAAGAAATGCCCGTTAAAGATATTTGTGCAAGCTTTCAAGAATGTGTGTCCTCTACTCTTCTGCACAAATTAAAAAAAGCTCTTGAAAATTCGGGATACAAACAGGTTGTTATAGCGGGCGGCGTTGCAGCAAATTCTGAAATCAGAAAAAAAATATTTAATCTTGAAAACGAAGGTTATAAAGTATACGCCCCGCCAATGAAATACTGTACTGATAACGCTGCAATGGTTGCATCATGTGCTTATTTCAATACAAATACTTTTGATGACATAGATACTGAAGTATTTTCAAGAGTAAAATAAATTTTTAAAAATTGTAAAGATTACACTAATAAATTAGCAAAATTATTTTTGTTACATATTTAGTAGTATAGTAAATCATCTTGGGAAACAATAACTATACTATGAAATCTTCTTGCGGAAATAAATTCATTTCCGCATTATTATTAGTTAAATACCTACTTTGGAACAAATTTTTGAAAGAATAAAGCTGGCAATCTTCTTTTCAAGACAACATCCGAAATGATTATTAATTTCTTTAATAAAATAACACGGACTTGTAACATTAATTTCAATTATTTTACCGTCAATAACATCAAGACCTGCCATAGGAAGCCCTGATTTATTCAGCTCTTTTGCAACCGGAATAAAATTTTCCTTTTCTTCTTTAGTTAACTCAGCTTTAACGATATTTGAATCACAATGCTCATTAAACTTAAAATCATCATTGGAAGGAAGTTTACTTACACAAACATCAAGAACTTCATCTCCGAGGAACAAAACACGTTTATCGCCAAATCTTGCTTGAGGAATATATTTTTGAACCATAATTAATTGCTTTTGATTCCTAGTCATTGTATTTATAATAGCAGCCGTATTTTTATCGCCCTTTTTAAGGGTCATAACTCCGGAACCAAAACAACCGTTTAAAGGCTTCAATACGATTTCATCATGTACATTTAAAAAATTAATAATATCAGATTTTGAAGATGTTACAATATTTTCCGGCATTAAATTCAAAAATTTTAAAGTATGAAGTTTTTCATTAAAATCCCTGATAGAACGAGGATCATTTAATATTACTGTTTTATTTCTGTCAACAAAATCAAAAATGTAAGTTGCATTAATATAATCAATATCAACAGGCGGGTCGGGCCTGAACATAACAAGCTTAAAATCTTCTATTTTTTTTAATTCTGGGGCCTTATTAAAAAATATATCTCCATTCTCTTCATAAGTATTGCAACAATGAGCATAAGCCACACCGGAAATAAGAGCAAGATAGTCAATAGTAGTTATGTAAACATTAAGATTACTCCTCAGAAGCTCCCGTATTAACCAAAAATTTGTTACAAGATTGTTAAACTCAAAATATTTTAGTTCAAGTCTGTCAATTAAAAATAAAACATTCATATTAGCCTCTTTCACTTACAGACTAAAAGCATAACACGAATATTACAATAAGTAAAAAGGATAAGGTTTGTAATAATTCTTAATATTTTAGGTAAAAAAAGCAAAAAAAAAATCTTTCAGGTGTTATTATAAATATAATAAAGTAGTGTGTAATTTTTTTAAAGAAAGGTAGAAATTATGTCAGTAAATGCAGTAAATCCAGTAGGAACAGAAGCTCCTAAGAAAAAAAATTCATCCGTAGCAGCTCCTACAATCGGTCTCGGTGTTGTCGGTGCAGGTGCAGGGTATCTTTTCGGTGGTAAAAGACCGTCATTAGAACAGGTTTTCCAGATGGAACCCGACAAATTTGAATCTCATGTAAACGGTGCCAAAGATGAGGCTAAAAATTCAGCTGATAAAATTAAAGAAGAAATCAATAAATTAAATTCTGAAGATGGAGAATTTGCTCCTGAGAAAGCAAAAAAAGACGCTTTTGATGCTGAAGTAAATAAACAAACTCTTAAAGACGATGCATCTGAAACAAAAGCTTTAAAAGATGCTCAAGAAAATTATGACAAAAAATTGTTAGAAGAATTAAACAAAGACAAAAAAGACGGTGAAAAATTTGCAAAAGTCTCTGATGCACCAGCAGATGCACAAAAAGCAGCAAAAGAAGCCTTAAAAGATGCAGATGAAACAAAAGCTCTAAAAACAGCAGAAAAAAATGTCCGTACAGCAAAAGAAAAACTCGTCAGAGAATCTGCAGATGAAAACGTTAAAAAGATTGTTAAAGAATTCGATGATGCTGTAGAAGCTGCAAAAACTAAAAAAACTGAAAAAATTTCAAATCTTGTAAAAGATGAAAATATGAAATCAGCTTTTGATAAAATCAAAAAGATGTTCCCGAAAGAAGGAAAAGGTAAAGCAGCAGCTATCTGGGGCGGTATCGCAGCAGCTGTAGGCTTAATTGCAGGATTAGTATTAAGCGGAAGCAAAAAAGAAGCTAAATAATATAAACAGACATAAATTACCTTAATATAGAAAATGACTGAATTTAAAATTCAGTCATTTTCATTTTAAATTATAAATAAGTTTAATTAAACTTTGTCAGGGTCTAAAACAACGCATCGGGAATTATTTATCTGCAAAAGTGCAGCAAATTTTTCCAAATCAGCTTTAATTTCAGGGAATGTATTATAATGCATAGGAATAACAGTTTGAGCACCTAACCAGTCAGCAGCAACCGCGGCATGTTCAATATCCATCGTATAATGTCCGCCTATTGGAAGCATTGCAATATTCGGGCGGTACAATTCTTTTATAGTTTTCATTTCAGAAGTTAACCCTGTGTCGCCTGCATGATAAATTCTGACATTCTCCGTATCTATAACAACTCCTGCAGGCTCACCTGCATACCTGCCGTCAGGTAAAACACTTGTATGCGATGCAGGAACAAATACCACTCTGCCCCAGTCATAGTTTATCCAACCGCCAAAGTTAACCGAACGTACCTTACATCCCTGTTCTTTGCAATACTGAGCCAATTCAACTATAGCAGTAATTGTTGCATCCTTTTCTTTCGCAATCTCAATTGCCTGCCCGAGATGGTCACCGTGTGCATGGGTAAGAAAAATATCCGTTATATTTGCATCATGCCAGTTGTATTTAGGATTAATACTGACATAAGGATCAATCATAATAGAATTATTTTTTAATTTAATTTCAAAAGCGCTGTGGCCAATATACCTTAAATCCATAAACATCTCCTTTTCATTTGATTTAAATATAACAAATTTTATTGTAGAATGCAAATATGCAATATGATGAATTAATGAAAAAATGTATAAAACTGGCAAAACAGGGGGAAGGATTTACAGCACCAAACCCGCTTGTTGGCTGTGTTGTTTTAGATAAAGACGGGAACGAAATTTCAACCGGATATCATCACAAATATGGAGAAAACCACGCTGAGCGTGACGCTCTTTTAAAACTCACAGACGGAGAAGAAAAAGGCGGTACACTTATCGTCAATCTTGAGCCGTGCTCACATTTTGGCAAAACACCGCCATGCGCAGATCTTATTATTGAAAGGGGTATAAAAACTGTCGTAATTGGAATGGCTGATGTTAACCCGATAGTTGCAGGAAACGGTATAAGAAAACTGCAAAAAGCAGGTATAAAAGTTATTGAAAATGTGCTTGAGGGCGAATGCAAAAAACTTAACGAAGTTTTTATAAAGAATATGACCGAAAAGAAAACATTTGTAGCCATAAAAACGGCTTCAACTCTGGACGGGAAAATTGCAGCCTCAAATGGTTCTTCCAAGTGGATAACATCTGATAAGGCCCGTGAGGAAGTAAAGAAAATAAGAAATCGTTATGACGCTATTATGACGACATCATCAACAATTCTTGCCGATAATCCGACAATGTTACACAGAAAAAAAATTATCCTCGACAGAGCGCTGAAAACAAATCTTGAAGCCCAAATATACAAAGACGGTGAAATCTACTTATTTAACACAACTCTAGACATGTTTGAAGGCGGTATAAATTTCATTAAAACTCCTGTCATAAATGAGAAATTAAATCTTGAATTTATTTTGAAAAAAGCTTTTGATTTAGGTATTAAAAGTATATTAGTTGAAGCAGGCAGTCATCTTAACGGAGAAATTTTAAAATACACAGACAAAATTTATCATTTTATCGCTCCGAAAATTACAGGGGACAATAGCTCCTTATCCTGCTTTGATTTCAGAAAAATAGACAATATAAATGACAGCTTTAATTTTAAAATTGTACAAATTGATACCTTTGAACCCGATATTCTATTAACTTACTATCCTATTTCAAAATAAGAAAAAAGTTGTATAATAATTTTATGAAGAAAAGAGCATCAGCGGCAGGTACTTTTTATCCTTCCGACAAAACAGAATTAGAAAATTTTATAAAGAGTTACGAAATTGACAATCCTAAATATAATTCAAGAGGTGTAATTGTACCGCATGCAGGATATATGTATTCCGGAAGACTTGCTGCTAATGGGATACAGCATCTGAAAAGAAATGCAAAAAATGTTTTCATATTTGCACCTGCCCACTATGAAAGAGTTTTTGGCTGTACAGTATGTGATTACGATGAATTTGAAACACCGCTTGGGAATATAAAAGTTAACAAAGAGCTAACACAAAAAATCGCAAAATTTTGTGACTGCAATACCGCTAATTTCGTTTTTGAAAAAGAACACTCAATAGAAGTTCAACTGCCTTTAATTAAATATTTTTTACCTGATGCACAAATTGTACCTGTTTTATACGGATGCGAGAATTTTAAAAATTTATGTGAAACTATAGAACATTTTTGGAAAGATGAAGATAACATATTTGTTATATCGAGTGATTTAAGCCATTTTTATCCTGAAAAAGAGGCTTCTAAAATCGACAATTACACTGCGAAAATGATTGAAACCAACATCACACAAAATTTTGAACAGGAACAAGCATGCGGTGCAGTCGGGGTTTGCGGGCTTATTGAGTTTGCTAAAAAGAGCAATTTTTCTCTTATACGGGTAGGTCTTACAAACTCTGCCTCAGCAACAGGTGACAGTTCTCGTGTAGTCGGTTACGGAAGCTGGTTTTTATACGAAGGAGAAAAAAATAATTATATAAAAAAATATTATTCGGATTTTGTAAAGAAAGTATGTAAGGGCAGTATTTTATCGGGATTGCAACTCGGCGCCACAGAACCAAAAACTTACGACTGTGCTTTTGAGGAATACGGCGCATCATTTGTCACACTTGAACTCGATGGAATTCTTAGAGGATGTATAGGTTCAATTATTGCGCATAAGCCACTTATTAAAGATTTGATACATAATGCACATGCTGCAGCTTTTTCAGATCCCAGATTTCCAGCCCTTACACTAAATGAATACAACAGAATAACAATAGGAGTATCCCTTCTTTCCAAACCCGAAAGAATTGAATTTGAGACAGAAGAAGAACTGCTTGAAGAATTAACGCCTGCAGTTGACGGACTGATAATCCGCGACGGCAATTTTCATGCGGTATTTTTACCTGATGTTTGGGAGCAACTGCCTGATAAAAAAGATTTTCTAGAACAACTAAAACTCAAAGCTGGATTACAAAAAGATTATTTTTCAGAAAGTTTTGAAGCGTTTAAATTTAACGCCACTAAAATAAACTAAATATCAGATTTATTTTTATTCAATAACTTTTCCTTCAAACACATCAAGCACCATATTTACATTATCTGAATGCACAGATGGCTTCAACTTTGATGTGCTGCCAACACCTGCAGGCTTCTGAAAATCTTCTTTAACTTCTTCAACTTCTTCCTGAGTTACCTCAGGTTCCATTTGAACAGGTTTCATCACCGGTGATGGTTTAGGTTCTGGAGTTTCCGCATTCTTTGGGGCAGATTGAACAGGCTTTACTTGAACATCATTAGGATGGGGAAGTCTTATAACTACATTTGAATTTTCCTGAGAGAACAAAGCATTAACAGCATCCACAACAGCCTGTTTTTTAGCTCCGCTTTGAACCTGATTTAAGAAAATTTCATTTTTCATTGTCAAAATCGTTTCGTCAGGCCAAATTTTAACTGGATTAGCCCACTGTTTCAGTAATGCCCTTGTTGGAGCACTGTGTACATTATCAAGCAGTCTGCCCCACAAAACAGCAATATCAACTCCGTCAGAATGTTTAGACATCGGCATGGGAGAAAAGTCATCAGAGCTGTGAGGTTTCTCCTCTTTTTGTTCAGAAGAAACTGATACTTTTTCTGGAGCTTTTTCCGACGCTTGAACCTTTTCTTCATTTTTATGCAATACTATATCAGGTTTCGCATGTTCTGTTCCATGCATTTTGGGTTTCATAGAAGAAATTTGAGCGGTTTTACAAGACGTGACTTTAACAGGCTGAACATTTCCGCTTTCTAATCTTGAAATTCTATTTTGAAGTTCAACAAGCAATGTATTTTCAGTTAAATTTGCAAGGTCAATTATCGCAACCTCAAGCCACAGACGCGGATTATTAGTAAGTTTTAATTCTTTTATATAGTCAGCACATTTATCTATAAGAAAAACAATCTGATGAGTTTCAATATTTTCAGCTTGCACCGTCAAAGCTTTAACCTGTGCATCGTTTGCCTGAGTTAATTCAAAAGCAATTTCTTGTTTGCAATTTTTCACTATTAAAAGATTTTTCAGGTAATCCATCAAATTTGTTAAAATTTGTACAGGCTCATTCCCTGAATTATAAATCTTTTCTAACTCTTCAACAGCTTCCTGAGGCTTTGAATTAACAATTTTATCGGCAAGTGAATTAAGTGTATCAAACGAAAGGCGGCCGAGAAGATTATTAATATCATCTGTCGAAATTGCTTCATCACCGTCTAACACACTCAACTGATCAAGGAGTGCTATACTATCACGCATTCCGCCTGCAGAATTTTTGGCAATTGTATATAAAGCATCATCGGTTATGTTGATATTCTCGTTATCAGCAATATATCTCAAATGTTTGACTATATCATCTGTAGTAATACGTTTAAAATCAAACCTCTGGCAGCGGCTTTTTATAGTATCAAGAACTTTATGAACCTCAGTTGTAGCAAGTATAAAAATAACATTTTTCGGGGGTTCTTCAAGGGTTTTCAAAAGAGCATTAAATGCAGTAGTTGACAACATGTGAACTTCGTCGATAATATAAATCTTATACCTGCTGTTGACAGGAGCATACATAACCTTTTCCAGAATATTTTGCGCATCTTCAACTTTTCGGTTGCTTGCGGCATCAATTTCTATAACATCCATCGGAGTGGAATTTGTAATATCAATACAATTTTCGCAAACTCCGCAGGGGTTAATTGTCGGCCCTTCTTTACAATTCAGAGATTTAGCAAAAATACGGGCAGTAGAAGTTTTTCCGGTCCCCCTTGGTCCCGTAAAAAGATAAGCATGAGAAATTTTATTAAGTTCAATCGCGTTTTTTAAAGCTTTTTTAATATGTTCCTGCCCGACAACTTCTTCTAACCTTTGCGGGCGGTATTTTCTGTATAAAGGTATATATTTTTCATTCATGGTAAAATTATAACAAGATAACAGCGAAAAGGAAAACATTATGAAGATAATTAAACCTGCATTGTTAAAGGATGGCAACACTATTGGAATTCTAGCACCTTCAGGTGCTATGGAAGATGATACAAGCCTCAAGCGTGCCGTTACATTCTTTGAAAACAGAGGCTGCAAGGTTAAATTATCCGATAATATTTATTCAAAAAACAGATATCTTGCAGGAAGCGACAGTGAAAGACTTGACGCGCTTCATAAAATGTTTTCAGACAAATCCGTAAATGCGATTATCTGCCTGAGAGGCGGTTACGGATCAATAAGACTTATAAATAAAATTGACTATGCTTTAATCCGACAAAATCCTAAAATTTTTTGCGGCTACTCTGATATTACTGCACTTAATGCAATGTTTCTAAAACATGCAGGACTTGCCAGTTTTTCAGGGCCGATGATTTTAAGCGACTTTGGAGAGGAAAATTTATGCGAATATACAATAAATAAATTTTTTGAAACAGTAACGACCGGCAAATTTGATTATGAAGGGACATTCTGGGGCGGGAATCTGTCAACACTTGTTTCACTTTGCGGTTTAGACTTTATTCCCGACTTTGAATTCACACTGTTTTTGGAAGATTTGAACGAACCGCCTTATAAAATTGATAAAATGGTTACCCAGTTATTCAACATTGAAAAAATCCGCAAAAGGACAAAAGCAATAGCAATCGGTGATTTTTTGGGTGTTGACGGCATTGATTATATCTTTGAAGATTTAGGATTACCGTTGATAAAAAATTTTCCTGCATCACATTCTGCAAAAAAAGCAACTATTCCATACGGCTTTACGTCATTCTGAACTCGTTTCAGAATCTTTCAAAAATGCTGAAATAAATTCAGCATGACAAAAACATAGCTAAATATAAAATAATTAATTTTATATTAAGTATGTATTCCCTCTAAAGTTTTTGAGATAAAATATAATTATGTGTGAGAAAAATAAGGATAAAGACTATGTGGGATTACTCAGATAAAGTTATAGATCATTACAGAAACCCGAGAAATGTCGGGAAAATTGATAATGCTGACGCAATTGGAGAAGCAGGTTCACTAGCCTGCGGGGATTCACTGAAAATATATTTAAAAATTAAAGACGGAATTGTTACTGATGCAAAATTCCAAACTTTCGGATGCGGTTCTGCTGTTGCAAGCTCCAGCATTTTAACCGAAATGATTATCGGAAAATCGATTGAAGAAGTCAAAAAAATTACAAATAAAGATATTGCAGACCAGTTAGGCGGACTTCCTCCGGAAAAAATGCATTGTTCAGTTATGGGTTATGAAGCTTTGGAAGATGCCTTGAAAAATTATGATGATTACACCGATCTAGACGACATCAGAAATGAAGAAGAAGCAAACAAACAGCGTGAAAAAATTGTCTGCACCTGTTTCGGAATTACAGAAAACGTAATCTGGGATGCAATAAAGATGAACGGATTGAAAACTGTTGAAGAAGTAACCAATTATACAAAGGCCGGCGGCGCCTGCGGGAAATGCAAAGGCCTGATTCAGGATATCATTGACACATATTACAAAAAAGAAGAACATGAAAAAAACGAATCAACGTTAACGCCGGCACAAAAAATTATTAAAATAAATAATGTTATAGAAAAACAGATTTCACCTGAATTAATGAAAGACGGCGGAGATATAACACTCGTTGATATTGACGGCAACAAAGTTATGGTAAAACTTCGCGGGAAGTGCTCAGGCTGTAAAAATTCTCATTTGACTCTTAAAGCATTCGTTGAAAAAACACTTAAAGATACAGTAGATTTAAATATCGAAGTAGTGGAGGTTGAATAATGAGTTTAATATATCTGGATAATAATGCTACAACAAAGGTTGATCCTCAGGTGTTGGAAACAATGCTACCTTATTTGAAAGACGAATATGCCAACCCCTCAAGCGTTTATGATTTTGCAAAACATTCAAACCATGCAGTAAGAGATGCTAGAGGCGTTATGAAAGATTTCTTTAACGCAAAAGACGAAAAAGAAATAATCTTCACCTCCTGCGGTTCTGAAAGTGCAAACACTGCAATTCGCGGTGTGCTAAACATGAATAAAAACAAGCGCCACATTATAACAACAAAAGTTGAACATCCGTGCGTTTTGAATTTGTATCAAACACTTGAAAAAGAAGGCTACAGAGTAGACTATATAGGTGTAAATTCTAACGGAGAACTTGATTTAGCACAGTTAGAAGAAGCTATTACAGATGATACTGCGCTTGTTTCAATAATGTACGCCAACAACGAAACCGGTGTAATTTTCCCGATTGAAAAAATATCGGAAATTATCAAGTCAAAAAATAAAGAAACTAAATTCTTTGTAGATGCTGTTCAGGTGTCAGGCAAAATCCCGATTGATGTTCAGACAATGGGTGCTGATTTAGTCGGGATTTCAGGCCATAAATTTCACGCACCAAAAGGTATCGGCGCGCTTTACGTAAATTCAAAAACATTAATAACACCTTTAATTATCGGCGGTCATCAGGAACGCGGGAAACGTGCAGGAACTGAAAACGTTCCTTACATTGTCGGGATGGCAAAAGCGGCAGAACTTGCAACAGACCATTTGAAATATGAAGCAACAGAAGTTAAAAGGCTTCGTGATAAGCTTGAAAAAAATATAGTTAAAAATGTATTTAATGCAAGATTAAACACAGGAGTAGTAAACAGAGTTCCTAATACTACAAATATAGGTTTTGAATACATTGAAGGAGAACTTATTCTTCTGCATTTGAGCGACTTAGGAATTTGTGCAAGTTCTGGAAGCGCCTGTACATCAGGTTCACTTGAGCCATCTCACGTATTAAGAGCTATGAATGTTCCGTTCACGGCAATTCACGGCAGCATAAGATTTTCTTTAAGCAAATTCACAACAGAAGCTGAAATTGATTACGTATGTGAAAAAATGCCCGGAATAATTGAAAAATTAACTAATTTATCGCCATTCCAGGATGAACTCGAGGCATTAAAAAGATTAAGACATTAATCTTAAAATTAATACTTTTATACAATTTCAAAAAAATCGTAGTGCTCAGGTACTGCGATTTTTTACGTATTTTTTATCTTTTAGAAATACTGACCATGTAGAATAGTTTTAGATTACGTTCAACCTTATCCTATGCATAAGGAGTTTTTTGTTATGAAAAAATTTGTTATTACCTTATGCATAATACTAAGTATAAACGGCTGTGCTGTCGCTAGCCAGTACTCACAAATTATTGATAAAATAGAAAATTCTTTATACGGTTTTACATATACAACAGCAGACGATATATCACGCCTCGACAGAATAGAACAGAGTGTCTACGGGCAGGCCAAAAGCAATAAGCCCGTATCAGAAAGGGTTGCAAAGCTAAATAAAGATATGTCAGCCGAACTTATCGGCCATGAAATAACACCTAAAGAAGATACCTTTGCTGAAGAAGATGACTACAGAGAAACAATTGCGGAAGAATCAATGCCTCCTGCAGGTGCAAATGTAGATTATCCATCTGTCAACGAGCTTGAAAAAAAACTTTTTAAACAGGAGTTTAAAAAGCAGGATTTAAACAGCAGGCTTGCTAAACTTGAAAAAGAGGCGCTGGGACAAACTTACGAAAAAGACGCTTTTGCAACGCGTGTTGAACGGCTGCAGGCAAAAATAAAACCTGACTCACTTATGAATAACAGCATAGCGCAGGATTCTAATGAATACTTTGACGGCGAATCAATACCTTTAGATAAAAATTATAATCTTTCAGAGTACCAGCCGCCCGAATTTGATTATGATGCCTATAATGCTCGAAATCAAAAACCCGTCAGGATAAATCTTGCTTCAGTTGAAAAAACAATATTTAAACAAAGTTTTAATCAGGATTCAATGGATAACAGGCTCGCCAGATTAGAAAGCACAATGTTTGGAACAACATTTGACGCAGACAGTGAAAGCGACAGATTAAGAAGAATTTCCAGCGCATATAAAGCTATGAAAACAGCAAGTAAATATGACTCAAACAAGTTTTCACAAAACATGGCAACAGCTATGCAGATAGGCACATTATTATTGATGATACTTGCGTGTGTATTATAAACAAAAAGAGGTTAGAAAAACTAACCTCTTTTTTTATAATTTAAATCTGATTAAACTTTTCTTTTTCTGGCTGCTTCAGATTTGCGTTTTCTTTTTACGCTCGGTTTTTCGTATCTTTCACGTTTTTTAACTTCTGAAAGGATACCGGCTTTTTGAATTTTTTTCTTGAAACGTCTGAGTGCGCTTTCAATTGATTCGTTTTCGCC
>CALUUR010000008.1 GCA_944324015.1 Candidatus Gastranaerophilales bacterium | reverse complement strand
AAAGCCCGATATTGAATATCAGCCGGCAGCTTCTTTGAAAACTTACCCCTAAAAATCTTTTCCGTTTCCTTACACTTGAACGATTTAATCATAGGGGAATTATAGCATAAATGGAAACATGAGGTTTACGCACTATATTATTATATTAAAAATCTCGGACAGTAAGACTTTTGCAGATATTGTTTACAGAATAGTGCAAAATCCAAATCAAAATCATGCCAGTTTACCTGATTATATTGTTTGGAATGATAGAGAACTTGTACTTATTGAAGTAAAGCGTGAAAGGGAAACTTTACGTGCCAAACAGATTGCTTGGGCAGAATTTCTTTTAGAAAATAAAATCCCATACAAGCTAGTGCGGGTAAAAGGAATAAACTCTATTTAAAAGTTTTTAAAAACAGGTTTGCTGAATAATTTTTTATAAAAATCTGATTATATTATTTTCTCTATATTTTTTCGTAACTTTGGTTCTTCAGTTATAAGTTTATTCATTTGAACCGCAAGCAAACGGCATTCTTTATAAAGCATATAGAGCATTTCCAAGAAAATTCTTTTTTCAGTTTTAATATTTATTACTTTATAAGGAGTTACATTAAAACTTCTTTCGTTAACTAAGGGAATAGCTTCTTCGGATTGTTCAAAGTATTCAATATCTTTATTATAAAAGACTTTTATATTTGATAACGTCATAAAAAATAATTTATGCTGTTGTTCTACAATATCATTTTGGGTTAAAAATAATTTATTCATTGAATTTTCAAAAAACTTTGCATATTGTTTAATTCGGAAAGTATAACAGTCCTTAATATAATTAGATTGTACGATAGGTATAAAGTTGTTTAAAACTTTTTGGACAATAAGTTCAATACCTTCCTTTAAAGCTATAGATATTTCGTTATTATGATTTAAAAGATATAAAGTAGATGAATTGATAAAAACGGCTTGAATTACTTCTGCAATAAATATTTTTTTATAAATTGGATTTGTTGGAAATATCTTATTATAATAAAGTGATGCAATTTTAATACATCTTTCAGTAAGGTTTAAAAGTTCAGTTTCTGAAGAATAGTACTTTGATAACAAAATATTTGTTTCTTTATCGACAAACGGTTCTCTAATTATATCTAATATTGTCAATAATATTACTGTAAAAAAGATACACAAGATAATAATAATAATAAACAATGAAAATACATTTTCCATTTTAACCTCAATTATGTATTAAATATCAGGTTTTTGTTTTCCTGGTACAAATAACAAAATAATTCCAATGAAGAAAGCTGCAATTAAAATAATAAATGATACTATAAAAAAATCATGTTGCTCATATAATGAGCTGTTGGGATTTGTATATGAGTTACATGCATAATATGCAATACCGCTTAAAATATGAAGAAAAAACGTGGCAATCCAAGAAAAATTTTCTCTTTCCGTAATATCAAATATACGTTTTTTAGAATTAAATATATGTAAAATTATAGCAAATGGAATGGTTATAATAAATACACAAGAAAGATTTATCAAAATTGAATTTAGAAAATAATTCCATCTATTTATTCGTCCTTTATAACTAAGTAAATTTTTATTATAAAAATTTTCATTCTCTTTTAAAAATTTATCAAAACTCATACCTGTCCACCTTTTTACATAATAAACTTTCTAAAACATTGAGATAATGACGTTATAGATAGTAAAATACAATATAAATAGGTAAATAGTCAATAGTTTACCACTTAAATTCGTTCAAATAATGTATTAAAAAAGATATTCTAAAGGAAAGGTTATGAACGATATTAAAAAACTTTTAAATAAACGGATTAAAGAATTACGTAAGGCACAGGGAATTTCACAACAGCAGCTTGCCGAACTTGCAAATATAGACCAGAGAAATTTAAGCCATATTGAGTACAGAGATACATTTCCGTCAAGAGCTTTACTGGATATAGCCAAAGCATTAAATATTGAATTAAAAGAGTTATTTGATTTTCAACACCTTGAAATGAATGCAGATAAAATGAGTGAATATATTAAAAATAATATTGATTATTTGACTAATAATGACTTGACGGCTGTTTATAGAATGGTTAAGTCTTTGCATTAAATGTAGCTAGAAAACTAACTGCCTCTTTGGTCTCTTTAGACGCTTTGAAAACTTTGCACTATTCATACCGTCCTTATTCTCCGCGCATTACTCCTGGAGCGCTGGAAGATATGCTTAAAAATCCGTTTTATACTGGTGTATTCAGGTACAATGGAGAGATTATGCAGGGTGTTCATGTGCCGTTAATATCTAATGCTTTGTTTCAAAAAGTTCAAAGAGCTTTTAAGAAAGACGGTAAACCGCTTTATACAAAGCATAAGTTTTTATTGGGTAACTTTTTTACTTGCGGTGATTGCGGTTGTTCTGTGGTCGGAGAGATTAAAAAGCAAAAATATATTTATTATCACTGTACTTGGGCTTATGGCAAAGATAAGTGTTCTAACCGGAAGTATTATAACGAACAAGAACTCTTGGACAAGCTCGGTGATGCGGTAAAGGCTGTTGAAATAAATGATGATTTAAAGCATTGTATATACAATGCAATTATTGAATTAAACAAGCAGGAACAGAATTTTCAAACAGAAAGTCTGCAACGATTAAACGCACAGGCGGAAAAAATTCGCAAAGAAATTCATGCCATTTATCAGGATAAATTGGACGGTACACTTTCAAAAGAACAATGGCAGTCGGAAAATGAAATCAGACAACAACGATTAATTGCCATTAAAACCAGTATTGAAGCCTTCGACAATACCAACAATAAGTTTATGGACGAAGTAAGTTCAACTCTCGAACTCCTGAATAACTTACACAGCAAGTATTTACAGCTGTCGAATGAAGATAAGGCAATTTTGTTAAAATCACTATTTTCGAACTGCACCCTGAATGACGGAAACATAAGCTGGACATATAAAAAGCCCTTCTGCTATATAGCGGAAACGGGCGATTTTGAAAAAATTTACCCTGGATGCGATTCGAACGCATGACCTACCGCTTAGAAGGCGGTTGCTCTATCCAGCTGAGCTACCAGGGCTTGGATCCAGAGGGCTTAGACAAGTGTTTGGTTTCGTGGGGTACCTGTATAATCCCTCATAAAATTTATACTAACACAAAAATTTTTCTTTGCAAGATTTTATTATTATTTTTTTTGTTTAAGCTATAATTATAGTAGATTAGTTAAATAAAAGGACTATAAATTATGCTAACCGGAAATCAAATTAGAAAATTATACTTAGATTATTTCAAAGATAAACACCAACACACAGTTGTTGAAAGTTCAAGTCTTGTGCCTGATAACCCGACTGTTTTATTAACGACTGCGGGTATGCTGCAGTTTTTACCGATATTTTTGGGAATTGTGAAGTCGCCTTATGATCCAGCAAGGGCTACTTCCTGTCAGAAATGTGCAAGAGCCGGCGGAAAAGATTCTGATATTGAAAATGTCGGAAGGACTCCGAGACATCATACTTTCTTCGAAATGCTCGGTAATTTCTCTTTTGGCGACTATTATAAAAAAGAAGTTATCCCTTGGGCGTGGGAATTTGTTACAGAAGTTTTGAAACTTGATAAAGACAGATTATGGATTACGATTTTTGAAACCGATGATGAGGCTTATGAAATTTGGAGAAGCGTAGGTGTTCCTGCAGAACGTATTAAGCGTAAAGGGAAAAAAGATAATTTCTGGGGGCCTCCGGGAGCATCGGGTTCCTGCGGACCTTGTTCCGAAATTCACTATGATTTAGGTGAGCAGTATAAATGTGATGACCCGAGAGGCTGCGGTATTGATACATGCGAATGCGACAGATGGGTTGAAATTTGGAACCTTGTATTTACAGAGCTTTATCAGGACGAAGAAGGGAATCAATCTCCGCTTGAGAGCAAAAATGTTGATACCGGAATGGGTTTGGAACGTATCACAATGGTTTGTCAGGGAGTTGCCTCAACTTTTGAAACAGATCTTTTAAGACCTATTATGGATAAAGTTTCTGAGATGAGCGGTGTACCTTACAAAAAATCAGAAAAAACGGATATTTCTTTGAGGATTATTACAGACCATGCAAGATGCGTAACTTTCTTGATTTCTGATGGTGTAATCCCCGGGAATGAAGGAAGAAGCTATGTTTTAAGAATGATTTTAAGACGCGCTTTACGCCACGGGAAAATTCTCGGTATGGCTCTGCCGTTCTTATACAAACTTGTTGACGTTGTTGTTGAAAATTATGGCGAAGCTTATCCGGATTTAGTTAAGAATAAAGCAAAAATTGTTGAAACAATTAAAAAAGAAGAAGAACGTTTTGCAAAAACACTTGACCGCGGTTATAAAATGCTTGATGAATTTATTTCCGCCAATAAAGATATTGACGGCGAAAGTGCTTTCAAATTGTATGATACTTATGGATTTCCGTTTGAATTGACAAAAGAAATTGCCGCTGAAAACGGGTTAAACGTTGACGAAACAGGCTATAAAGAAGCTATGCAGGAACAAAAAGACCGCGCCAAAGCTGCTGCTGCAAAAATCAGCGTAACAGGCGATATTAAGTATGCAAAAATCGAAGATGAAGTCGGTTCTACAGATTTTGTCGGTTATACCGAAAACGAATGTGATGCTAAAATTCTTGCAATTATAGAAGGCGATGGTTACACTGATGTTGTTTTGAATAAAACTCCTTTCTACGCGGAATGCGGCGGTCAGGTTGGCGACAGCGGAATAATAGAGGATAAGAAGTCTGGCGGACAAGAGGTCAAGTTAGAAGTTCTCACAACATTTAAGGTTAATAAACTTTTTGTTCACAGATGTAAAGTTATTAACGGTGATGATTTAGTCGGTGTTGAAGTTCAAGCAAAAATTGATGTTGAAAGACGTGAACATATCAGACTGCATCACACATCTGCCCACTTACTTCAGGCTGCTTTAATCAAGGTTCTCGGTGATGAAGTTCATCAGGCAGGTTCATTGGTTGAAGAAAACAGAATGCGCTTTGACTTTACATTTAATCGTGCTATGACATCTGATGAGATTTTTAAAGTTGAAGACACAATGAATAATTGGATTGCAAGAGGTTATGATGTCGTAACTGATGTAATGGATATTGAACAGGCAAAACTAACCGGTGCAACTGCATTATTCGGCGAAAAATACGATGACATTGTAAGAGTTGTTTCAATTACTGATGGTAAAACCTGTATTTCAAAAGAATTCTGTGCCGGAACTCATGCTGGAAATATCCGCGACTTAAGACTTGTAAAAGTTGTAACTGAAGGTGCAATTGCCGCCGGCACAAGACGTATAGAACTTGTTGTCGGACGTTCTGCATTTGATTTTATGAATGCTAAAGTAAAAGAAATGGACAAACTTTCTCTAATGTTTAAAACTCATTATGACGGAATTGTAGATCGTGTTGTAAAACTTCAGGACGAAATTCATGATTTGAAAAAGCAGGTTGAAAAACTTGAAGAAGAAAGTTCAAGAGCAAAATTTGCGACATTTGCTTCAAAAGCAGAGGATATTGAAGGCGGTAAATTGTTTATTTCCAAGTTTGAAGATATGAATCCTGTTGCGGCTAAAATCGGGGTAGAATTTTTATCGCAAAAACTTGGGGAAAGTATTATAGTGCTTGCTAACAATCGTATGGTAATAGCAAAGGTTTCTGACAGTTTTGTGAAAAAAGGTATTAATGCCGGAAAAATTGTCGGAGAAATTGCCAGAGCTACGGGAGCAAACGGTGGCGGACGTCCGAATTTCGCTCAGGGCGGTATAAAGGATGCGACAAAACTTCATGAAATTTTATCAAAAATTGAAGATGAATTGAAATCAGTTAAAGTTTAAAAATTAAACGTAATAAACCTAAATATCACATAAGCGGTAAAATAATATGATAAATCATAAAATTTTACCGCTTTTAATTAATTCAATCAATATCAAAATAATCTGTTTCTTTTTTTGCTTTAGAATGCTATAATATTTTCAAGAATAGTTTAAATATTATGATGAGCCAAACAAAAAAGTTATCTATAGCATTCTACTGGCATATGCATCAGCCTGTTTATCAACTTTCACCGACAGGCGATTATATTATGCCTTGGGTACGCCTGCATGCTGTAAAAGATTATCTTGATATGCTTATTATTATTGACAGGTTTAAAAAATTAAAATTAAATTTTAACCTTGTTCCCGTTTTACTTGATGCACTTATTGACTACGGAGAAAATGAATTTCACGACATTCATTCACGGCTTACTGTTTCTGATGTAGAAAACTTAAATGATGATGATAAAGAATTTATTATAAATAATTTTTTTGATGCTAATTATCACTCAATGATTTTACAACATAAGGAGTATAGAAGACTTTTTCAAAAATACCAGAGTTCTGCAGAAAATGATATTAGTATCTTCTCTAATCAGGAATATTCAGATTTAATGGCCCTTTTTAACCTTGTATGGTTTGATCCTATATATAAAAGTATGTATCCTGACTTAAAAAAACTTTTAAAAAAAGGAAAAAATTATACACTTGAAGACAGAATCAAAATTATTGATATCCAACGTGACATAATTCGAAAAATTATTCCGGCATACAAAGAATATTTAGATGCCGGTAAAATTGAACTTACCACAAGTCCTTATTATCATCCTATACTGCCAATACTACTTGATATTAAAGAAATAAAAAAAACATCTAAGAGCAATCTCCCTGCAAACTTAAAAATGGAGCTGGACGCAAAAATGCAGACGCAAATGGCTTTGGATAGAATGGAAACTCTTTTTGGCAGACGGCCTAAAGGTATCTGGCCATCAGAACAATGTGTGAGTGCAAAAGAACTTGATTTATTTAAAGAACTAGGCATCAAATGGACAATATCAGATGAAGGTATACTTGCTAATTCTCTTAATTTTGAATTTGTACGTGATTTTAGGGGATATATGGAAGATCCCTATCATCTTTTGAAGACTTACAGATACAAGAATGGTATAAATATAATATTCAGAGATTCTGTCATTCCAAATTTAATAGGTTTTGAATATCCTAACTATGATTCTGAAGCCGCGGCAAATGACTTATATGACAGAATAAAAGCTGTACAGAGTAAGCTCTTGTCTTCTCCCGACGAAAAACATTTACTTACGATTGCTATGGATGGAGAAAATTGCTGGGAAAATTATTTAGAAGACGGCATAACATTTCTTGAGACCCTCTACGGCCTAATAGAAAATGATGACACTCTGGAAACTGTTTTAATCAGTGATTATATTGAACAAGACTGCCCTAAAACGCTAAATAAAATTAGTGCAGGCTCCGGTGTGAACAGAAATTTTAAACTGTGGATTGACGAACCGTTAAAAAATCTTGCCTGGACTTACCTAAAGCAGGTCAGAGATGATTTTTCTACCTACGTAAAACAGAATCCTTTAAATCCTAATATTGAAGCCGCAAGAAAAGAACTATTTATCTGTGAAGGTAGTGACTGGTTCTGGTGGTATGGAGAACCGAATAATTCCGGTCGTGACAATATATTTGATTATATATTCAGAGAACATTTAAAAAATATATATATTTATTTAGGGCTTGAGCCCCCCGAATATCTGGACACTCCTTTATTATCAGCAATCTCCAAACCTTCCAGATACCCTAAAGGAGAATTCACTCCGGCTATTGACGGCAGAGAAAAAGATGATGACAATTGGCTGAATGCGGGATGTATAAGTATTCCCGATGGCCCGGTGCTTAAAGAAGATAAATTTTATGACAAAATTTGTTTTGGCTATGACAAAGACAATCTCTATTTGAGATTTTACATTAACGAATTCACAAAAAATATTCCTGCGGTTTCAAGCAGAGTTAATCAAATGTATGTTTATATGAGAAATCAGGATAAAAAACAAACACTTTCCCCGATAAGAATTATTCAAAAACCTGAAAGCCTTCTGCCTATTTCAAAAGAAAAATTTCACAATGAAATGCAAATATCAATTTATAACGGAGAAATAAATCTTATAAGACTGGTTGAATCTATTCCTAATAACCTGTGGGCAATTGCTAATTCAAAAAATATTAAAGCTGTATATGACAAAGTTGCAGATATCAGTATACCGTTCGACGATATTGGAATTGAAAAAGGTGATACACTTGAATTCGTTTTTGTTAATGCAAATTACGGAGTAAAAGACTTTTATATACCTAACGAAATGCTTCTTACGATTAAAAGATTGTAACGAATTATTAATAAATAACAAAAAAAACTAAAGATTTTTTATTGAGTGACGTTAAGAATAATAACTAAAGGAAACAAATATGGTGGATTTTAATACTGATATTCCAAAGGGTAAACCAAAACTTGATCCTAAATACTGGGAAAATTTTAACAACAAAGAAACCAGAGATTCTGTACTCTCCGATTTTAATACAAACCGTGCTCTAGAAGACATATCTATATTTAAAGGCGGTAAAAAATAAAGATTTATTTCCTCAAATTTCTTCGTGTAAAATTTAAATTAAAAAAGAACCTCATAAATTGAGGTTCTTTTTATAATTTATTTTCCGGTAGAGCCGAAACCGCCCGCACCTCTTATGGTGTCCGTTAGTTCCACTGCTACTTTAATCTCTGCCTGTTCAACACGCGCTATAATCATTTGTGCAATTCTTTCATCAGGCTGTATTGTATAAGTTTCATTTGAAAGATTTACAACAGGAACACATACCTCTCCCCTGTAATCTTCATCAATTGTTCCAACACAGTTGATTAGGGTAATTCCATGTTTTATTGATAAACCCGAACGCGGTCTTACCTGAGCCTCATAACCGTGTTCTAATTCAATTTTCAGACCTGTAGGGATTAAAGCTCTTTCAAGCGGTTCTAAAGTTACAGGTTCTTCTATAGCTGCGCACAAATCCATTCCTGCGGCACCTTCTGTTTTATACTCCGGTAAAAATTTGTTATGCGGCAAACGTTCTATTTTTAATACAGTCATATTATCCCCTTTATGTAAATTATCTTTTACTTAATTATTATACACAAAAAATCTTATTAAAATTCACAAAATAATAATTACTGAATGTAATCAATTACAAGAAAATTATCAGATTTTTTAGGATAATTTATCAATCGAGCATATTATCTCATCATCAACATTCTCAACTTTTAGCGGTTCAGGTTTTAGCCAATCGCGGTTAATCCATTTACCAAGCTTATGAAGTTTGCAATATTGTTTCAAATCTTTTTTAACTTCCGGCGCAAGAATGTACATTGCGATAATATTAGGTAAAGACATAGCAATCATCATGGCATCTGTAATATTAATTACCGAGGTAACATTCAATACAGAACCTATTACAATAAATCCACAATAAATAAACTGAAATGTCAGTGTTCTTTTTCTTCCTTCTCCAAAAAGGAAGTTCCAGGACTTCTGTCCGTAATACGCCCAGCTGATAATTGTAGATAAAGCATATAAAAGGACGATACCTGCTAATAATGTCGGGAAGAAAGGCATAACAGATGAAATTGCCTCTGATGTCATTTCAATACCGGATGTTTCCCCCGCATGAGTTTTGTAAACACCTGTAATAACTATTGCAAAAGCTGTCAGTGTGCACATAAAACCTGTTAGAAAAGGATCAAGCAGTGCAACAAACCCCTGAGATAACGGCTCATCTGTTTTAACTGTTGCATAAACAATAGGAGCTGAACCGGTACCTGCCTCATTTGACTGAACAGAACGTCTTAAACCCATAATCATTGCAACAAACATCCCGCCGTAAACTGATTCCGGTCTGAATGCTTCTTTAACTATAACCCATGCGGCATGAGGAATAAGTTTAAAGTTGCAAACTATAACTGCCATTGCTGCAAATAAATAAATAAATATTTTTAAAGGAACGATTTTTTCCGTAACTTTAACGATATTTTTAATTCCGCCAATAACAATGAGTCCTACAACTATTGCCATACCTAAACCGACAACCCAGTGAAAGTTATGCATAAATCCGTCTGCCCCGCCGCACACATTAACAAACTGATTTGCAGCCTGATTTATTTGAATCATGTTACCGCCTGTGATACCGCCGCAGATACAAAGAATTGCAAACATAACAGATAAAGGCTGCCCGAGCCATCTTAATTTTTTTCTTGTAAGTCCATGTGCCATATAATGCATAGGACCGCCCGATATTGAACCGTCAAGATTAAATCTTCTGTATTTTACGGCTAAGGCAGCTTCTACAAACTTCAATGACATCCCGAGAAGTGCTCCGACAATAATCCAGAAAGCAGCGCCAGGACCGCCCATTGAAATTGCAATCGCAACCCCTGCAATACTTCCTAGACCTATAGTACCTGATAATGCTGTCATTAAAGCCTGAAAAGATGAAACTTCACCAGAACCGTCACCCGATTTTTTCGGTTTAAATACCAAATCTATTGCATGTTTAAAGCCCCATACCGCAATCCCGCGTAAATAAAACGTAAAAAATATACCGGCAAATAAAATCCAGAAAATAATAATCGGTACATCGGCACCAAAGACATGCACAGGGTAGAAAATAAACGCCGCAATAGCATCCGATATAGGCGCAACATTTTTGTCCATAAATGCATCAATACTAAATGCATTTGCCTGTTGAATGTTAAATAAAAGTGTCAAAAGTACGATTAAAAATTTATTCATTAAGTTTGTTCCTTTCGGGGTACTTACGGAAAATTTTGGTTTCGGCTAATAAAATCAAATTATCACCAACCCTCAAATTTTATACTACCAGAAACATGGCTTTATGATGTCAAATCTTTACAAAATCTTAAAAATTTGTTGCAAATATTCATCTGCGCATTGTTTGGATGTATATTTTTTTATTGTTTGAAAACTATTGTAGCGCAAGGTTTTTAGGCTGTCATCATCCATGTTTTTTATATTAAGAAGTATTTTTCTGATTTCATTTGAAATCGGAAGTGTTAAAAAACCGTTTTCTTTGTTTTGAATAATTCCATCGATACCGTCATTTATTGTCCCGATTGTAATACATCCCTGTGACATTGCTTCCAAATAAACCATACCAAATGTTTCAGCAACGCTTGGCAGGATAAAAATATCGCTCTCACGCATTTTGGCAAGTACTTCATCATGAGAAAGCCAGCCCGTAAATTTTACGTTTTTATCAATTTTTTCAAGTCTTTTGCGTTCTTTCCCTTCCCCGATTACAGTCAATTCAAAACCTTCAAGCCCTTTGCAGGCTTCTATAACTTTGTCGATATTTTTACGTTTTTTAAAGTTTGCACAGGTCAAAACTTTGATGTTATCTCGGTTTAGAGTGTGAACATTTTGGTTAATTATTTCTTCATTGATACCAGACGGGGCAGTGAATGTTTTATGTTCATATTCCGGATAAAGCTTGAGCAGTTTATCCCTGATGACAAAAGAACGGCAGGCAATTGCTTTTGCATTATCAAGAGCTTTTTTAAGTCTTTTTCTAAAGTGGAATTTGTACAGAGGATTTGTCAAAATTTCTAAGTCTGAATTATGCACTCCCGCAACAAACGGAAGTCCTAATTTATCTGCGAACAATATTCCTGACGGCATGTGAGCTATTATGAGAGTATCAGGAGGACAGGAGGACAAGAGGGCAGGCCATTTACGTTTTACATCTAACCAGAATGGAGTCCAGTAATTTATATTTAATACATTTCCGTACTGTCCTGTTTTATAAAACGGCTTGCCGCGTAAAAATGAATTAAATATAAAATTCGGTTTTATAACATCAACGCTATGTCCCTGTTTTTCCCATTCCTGTACAAAACTTAATAAAGTTTTCGGTGTTGTTTTTTCATCCCAGTTTACAGGGTACAGGTCAGTGATAAAAAGAATTTTCATAGAAAAATTATAGCATATATAATTCAAAAAGTTATTATTACACTTGTAAATTGTATAAATTTGAGTTATAATAGTAATCATATATGTAAACTTACGAGATACTATAATGGTACAGAAAAACGGCTATAATTTTTATATAGATAAAGGCATCACGGAAACTAATGAAGGCAAATATGAAGAAGCATTGGACTCTCTTAATCATGCAATAGCGCTTGACCCTAAAAGGCCTCTGGCATATTTTTCAAAAGGTATTGTTTTTCAGCATTTGAATGATTTGGAATCTGCTTATGATAACTATTCAACAGCAATTGATTATGACAGCAGAATGACTGATGCTTATTACAATCGTGCACAGGTGCTTCTTGCGGATAAAGAGGCGGATGATGAAAAATTGCACTCTGCTATGACTGATTTGAATAAAGCAATAGACCTTGACCCGAAATTTATAGATGCGCTTTATTACAAAGCTGTTATTCAGAAAAAATTTGAAGATTACAAAGGCTCTCTGGAAACTCTGGATAAAGTTCTGGCTATTGATCCGAATGCCATTTATTCAAGAGCTTTGAAAAAACTTATTTTACAGAAGTATTTAAAATAAGATTGACAAAAATATAATCATCAAAAATAATAATAATGTTGATATTTAATTTAAGGAGTTGAAAAATGATTGAAAGAAAGCAATTTAGAGTTCCCCCCCCCCCGAAACAAAAATCTTCTAAATTAAGGTTTTACACGGGGTTTACACTTGCGGAAGTTTTAATAACACTTGGGGTAATTGGTATTGTTGCGGTATTAACGATACCACAAATTATTGATTCATATAATAAAAAAGCCTGGGCTGCACAGCTGCAAAAAACTGTTTCAACTTTGGAACAGGGATTTCAAAAAATGCTTGCAGACGATGGAGTAGAATTAATTGCTGATACTCATGTTTTACAATCAATACAGATATGGCATAATGGCTATGGTTCAGAAAATGCAACAGGTGTTGATGAAAAAGGAACAAGCACAGGAGAACTGCCCATAGAAAAAAATTTGTCAAAATATTTTAAGATTGTAGAATTTATGTCAGGACAAGATGCACAAAAAAAAGGCTATAATGCTCTATCAATAAAAGGGGATCGGAATTTAGGAAGAAATGCCCAGTTCATTCTTTCTGACGGAAGTATGGTAAGTACATCGTATTTATTTAAGAATTCATACAGAACTTTAAGTTCTGAAGAATGTAAACTGGTAAAATCAAAAGGTGGTAAAATGTGTGTAAAACAGGGGTATTTTTATATTGACGTAAATGGGTTAAAAGGTCCTAATCGTGTAGGTCGTGATATTTTTGCTTTTCATCTTTCTGAGTATGGACATTTATACCCCAATGGTGGGATTGATGATGCTTTACACGGCGCTAAAGGAGGAGATTACTCCACAAGGTATTGGCGTACAAATCATGATATGTGCGGTAAACCTGGGGAACAACCAACCTTTGACAGTAGCATAACTGATTACCATTCAGGCATACTCTGTGCAGGCAGAGTAGTTGAAAACGGTTGGGTAATTGATTTTTAAGGTTATAATTAATTAAATAGCTAATAGATTATAAAACTAAGAAATAATTAGGACAGCTTATCTGTTCTAATTATTTTTAAACATCATCTTCAAAGCCATAATTTTGTCATAAGAATTTTCGATTGCTTTTTGTAATTCTCCATCTGTAAGAGCTTTTTGGGCGATAGTTTCAATTATTTCAATAGTTTCCGGTGCGGAATTTCTGTAAATAAACATATTTAATCCTGCTCGAATCCCCATTTCACAAGCCTGTACTGAATCAAAACCCGTAGCACCCGCCATTACCATGTCGTCAGAAATTATAACTCCTTCAAAACCTAATTTATTTTTCAAATAAGAGATTGCATTTTTGCTTAAAGATGTCGGAATAACATCGTGTTCAAAGCAAGTGCAGTGAAGATGTGCAACCATAACCATTTCTATTGTTTTGGCACAGGCGGCAAAGGGTTTTATGTGGGTTCGCTCCATTTCCTCAAGTGTTAAATCTATTTCGGGAAGTGTCAGGTGGCTGTCAGCATTTGCATCGCCGTGTCCCGGAAAATGTTTTACGCAAGAAATAATACCGTTGTCCCTATATATTTGAGAAACAATTTTTTCTCCATTTATAACCTCATCAGGATTGTTTGAAAAAGCACGTTCGCCGATAATCGGGTTATCAGGATTTGTGTTTACATCAATGCAGGGAGCAAAGTTCAGGTTTATGCCGTAGCTTTTTAATTCTTGTGCAATCTCGTATGTTTGTTTCCGCAGGAAATCTTCGCCTTTTTCATAAGCAAACTTTGCTGACAGATATTTTTTGCCGTTATGAATATTTTCTGTTCTTTCAACGCGACCGCCTTCCTGATCAATTGATAGGAAAGGTGGTATCAGGGCTTTTGATTTTATGCCGTCAATCAGCTGGCAAAATTGCTCTTGGGATTGAATGTCTTTTGTGAAAAAAATCATTCCGCCCAAACCGTTCGACAAGGCCCTTTCATACCCGCCGCCTTCTGTGCCGAGAATAAACATCTGGTAAAGTTTAGTCTTTAAATCTGTCATTATATCACCGTAGAAACAAGAGGAAGGAGTTCTTTCAATTTACCTGTGTCATTAACTTCATAAATTTTTTCAAATATTTCATCAAGTTCTTTTTCATCCGGCGTTTTAAATGTTTTTGGAATTACTATATCATCTGTTGTTTGAGCGTTTACAAAACCTTTATTTTCTTTTAAAAATTCTTTGTATGCCTCAAGAATTGTTAAATATTGCGGGTCATAGGTAAAATCTTGACCCGCATAATATTTTACATCTTTTTTCAACTGATCAAGATAATTTCTGACAAAATCAACTTCCGAAAGAATTTCGGATTCGTCATATTCTCCGCCGTAGCAAATATTGTTTAAAAGCGGTTTATTGCCGAGAGTTTTAATATAAACCGCCCACAATATAGAGCCTGCGTAAAAACTCATATATGTTTCCAGAAGCGTTAATATTTTAGGATAAAACATTTTGAATTGTTGTTTTTTCTGGTTAAAACTTTTTATTCTTCCCAATGCATTGTAAGCATATTCAATGTTCGGGATAATCGCACTCATGTGTTTTATAAATCCCGGATCAAATTGTACGCCGTCTTCAAGCTCTAAGTTATTCTCCATCTTAATATCCTTTCATTTTATTATTTTTTAAAGCATTTCAAATTTTATTTTTGAGCGGTTGTTTTTCAGAACTTTTTCCTGAAACTCTTTGTCGTATTGCAGTTTATAACCGTTTGTAAATGCTTTAACAACAGCCTTGGCAAAAGTGCTTTTTGCACTCCAGTAAGACGTATGCGCAAATAAAACGGAACGTTTTGACCATACGCTTGAATTATCATAGACAAAACCCTTCGGATTATTAATTTCTATATTTGCAAGTTTTTGCATCTCATCTATCGTGAGATTTCTGGAGCTTGGGAAACCGAGCGGATCCTCGCGGAAGTTGACCGTAATAAAGAACAGACCATTTTCTATAATGTATTTTAGCATAAGTTTGTTATAGTAATTTAGTTCATAATCAGGGTCAGCGAGGTCTGAATAAAAAAGCACCAGTGGACTTGCAAAATTTACAACACCCTGCAGGGAATCAGCAGGGGCACAGGCTGTTTTTGTTGCTTCATGTAATTTCAAATAACTTTCTTCAAGCGAATCATCATCAATTTTCTTTAAAAGAAGATGTCCGTTTTGCGAAACGGTTCCTATCTGTGCTTTTGAAAGAGCTGAAATACATGTATTTTCAAGCGGATGTTCAAGTGCAAATTTTTTCACATTATCGCTTACTTCTATTTCGTTAAATAAATCCTCGGGGTTCAGATACGGCAGTTTGTTAAACATATATTCATACGTAACGAACGTTCCTGCAGAATATCCGTATAATATTACTTTATTTCCTTTTTGAGCTTCCTGAATAACCATATCATTTAAATCATCAAGTATAGGAAGCATATTATGCTGTTTTTGCACCCATATTGCATCATGAAGATAAGCTGTCAGCATTGAACGGACTTTGTATGCAAGTGTCGGGCTGAAAGCCTTTGATAAATCGAGCTGGCGCTGTACAAATTCCAGATCATTTTTGCTTTTGTCACCCCAGAAAAATATAACCGGTTCTTCATTAATTTTGTATTGGGGTTTGTCAAGGAATGCTTCTTGAATATCTTTGCTTTTTTCAAACTTTTTTTTCAAGATAGGATGAAGTTTCTGAACTCCTTCAATATACCAGTTGCGCATTTTTTCATCATTATTATTGGAACCGTTGATATAAACAAAACTCAAGCCTGTATCTGCAATACAAATGTTCTGTAATAATACTAAACCTAAAATAATCCCTAAAATCTTTTTCATGTTAATATGATAGCACAAAGGAGTAATTTATATGAAAAAATTTTTATTTGTTTTCGCATTAATCGCATTTTTCTGTTTAGGGATACAGATTTATTCAAATTACGTATCAAGTTATGATGAATGTCTAATAGCTGGGCGCGGGTGCTACGCACGTAGTTCTCTGCAGCAATTCATGCAATTATCCGACAATAACCGTAGCGGGTGCTACGCACGTAGTTACCTGCAACAACTCATGAAATTATCCGACAATAACCGTAGTGGGTGTTGTTCCCGTCATGGCGGAGTATGCGGCTGTTCCGACGGACGTACAAAATGCTGCGACGGAACATTAAGTCCTACCTGTCAGTGTTTTAAGGATGAGAATAAAGGATTACAGTTATAAAAAAAGCACCCTTAAGGGTGCTTTTTTTAGTTATTTGAAGTTATTTTATAAACTCCTGCAGCAGCAGCTCCTGCAACAAAGTTTGTCAGGAATGTTATTAAAATTAGTTTTGTCTGGGTAATACCCATTACAAAAATCCCTAAAGCCACTGCCGGATTGAAAGCCCCGTAGCAGGTCCCTGCAGTTGCAAGAAGTCCGACAAGAACTGTTGTACCAATTGCAAGGCCATAATATGAATTACCTTTTGTGTCATCAGATGTTGCAGTATGCAAAACAACATAGCATAATGCAAAAGTAAATAAAAATTCGCAAATAACCATCGGCAATATACTATAAGATGTTTCATTTGAATAAGGTGGGATTACAACAAGATATCCGACAAGCATTGCGGCAAGAGCACCCGCAATAAATTGAGCAATAATATAAGGGATAAAATCTTTCCATTCTAATGCCCCTCTGATAGCTGCGGCAAATGATACTGCAGGGTTATAGTGACCGCCTGATACGTGCCCGCCAGCATAAACCATTACCATTAAAATAAAACCGATTGCCATTGGCGGAAAACTCGGATTTCCATTCGGGAATAGGGAACATCCGATTGTTAATACAAGGAAAAAAGTTCCTATAAACTCAACCAGACATTTTTTTAAAAGTTCTTTCATTTCTCTCTCCTTTTTTCGAGAGAATTTTAACATATTTTTTTAATTTGTTCAATTAATCTTTTATGGTATAAATATCTTATGTTTTATTTTGAAGAGATTAACGGTAAGAAAATATTAAAGAGCTCTGTTCTCAACGGTTTAAACCATTTTTTTACGACAAGGGAAAGTGTTATAAAAACTAAAGAACCCGAATTTGAAACAATTGTTGAGGACAATAAAAAAGATATCTGCAAATATTTTGGTATTGATGAGAAAGATTTAATCCATCCTTCCCAAACGCATACTTCAAATGTTGATGTTGCAAGAATAGGCATTTCATCTTACCCTGATACTGACGGGTTAATTTTAACAAACAATGTTCAGGCGGTTTTTTTGAATTTTGCTGACTGCACCCCTGTAATAATTTATGACCCGATAAATAAAATTGCAGCGGTTGCCCATGCTGGCTGGCGCGGCACAGCAGGACAGATTTCTGCAAAAACAGTCAAAAAAATGAAAAATGAATTTGGCAGCAGCACGCTTAATTTAAAAGCGACTATAGGACCTGCAATATCATTTTGCTGTTATAATGTCGGTGAAGATGCTTACAGACAACTAATGGTATCTGTCAGAAACTTTGACGGATTGTCTGAAATACGTCAGGGCAGCATATTTGTAGATTTAAAAGGAATAAATAAAAGACAGCTTATTGAGTCCGGTTTGAAAGACGAAAATATAGATGTATGCCCTTACTGTACAGTTTGTAACAATGAACTTTTCTTTTCTTACAGAAAAGAAAATGCTACAACAAACAGACACAGCGCGGTTGTGAAGTTATAAAATTTGTAATGAGAAAGTTTTAAATTCTTATAAAATTTTCGATTAATTTGTGACCGTATTCACTTAGTATTGCTTCAGGATGGAACTGTACTCCATAAACAGGCAGTGTTTTATGTTCAAGAGCCATTATTGTACTGTCTTTTGTAACCGCCGTAACCTTCAAACATTCGGGTAAATCAGTTACTTCAAGGGAATGATATCTTGTCACTTTAAATTTTGGGGGTATACCTTTAAAAAGTTTACTTGTTTCATCAATATATATTTCGGATGTTTTGCCATGGAAAGGAGTGCGGGATTTAACTGTTTCCCCGCCGAAAACTTCTGCGATGCACTGATGTCCAAGACATATACCGAGTATTTTTTTCTTCCCGTAAAAATTTTTTATAACATCAATTGAAAACCCTGCGTTATCTGGCCGGCCCGGGCCCGGAGAGATTATTATACTTTTAAAGTTTATTGCGGATAATTCATCTGCAGTAATTTTATCATTCTCAAATACTAAAGGTCTTACTCCAAGTTCCAAAAGATATTGCACAATATTGTATGTAAAAGAATCGTAATTATCTATCAAAATCATAGTTTTACCTCAACCATACCGCGTACGGAATTTACGCAGAAGATTTTTTCTGCGTTTTCAAGGTCTGATTTATAAAGAATTTTTTCATGTACATTTTTCATTGATTTCAGGTAAATTCCCTTTAAAAGGCCGCATTCTTCCGGCGGGGTGTACAATTCTCCGTTAATTTGAAGAATTATATTGCTTCTTGCTCCTTCTGTCAGTTCTCCTTTTTTGTTAAAGAACACTTCATCATAAATTTTGCCTGCTGCAATTTTTTTCATTGCTTCATAAAACCAGGGGCGGTAAGTTGTTTTGTAATACAAAAACTCATTTGAGCTGTCTGTCTTTATTGGGGAGATTGTAATCTTATTTGTTATATTATTAATTATGGGCTTGTACTCCTGACAGATTTCTCCGTTTCTTTTAAGCAGTAATCTTAAAATCCCGTCCTGTTCAACGGAAATTGCAGGTTTTTTGAATTGAAATCCAAAGTATTTTGCACATTTTTCCATTCTTGTAAAATGTTCTTTTTCAAACAGTAATCTCCCGTTTTCAATTTTTATGGTTTCGATTATTTGAAAATCAGTATTAAGAAATTTGGTTTTTGTAACAGTTTCTTCCCATTCTTCTTGAATATCCGAATCCCATACTATTGCTCCGCCGACTCTGCAATAAAAATTTTTTTTGTTTGATTGTTTTTGTAGAATTCTTATAGGAACGCTGAATATCATTTTTTCAGGGCTGATTAATCCTATTGCTCCGCAATAAATATTTCTTGCCCCTTTTTCGACCTTTTCAATAATCTTCATTGTACTTATTTTTGGAGCTCCGGTAATTGAACCGCAGGGGAAAATGGCTTTAAAAATATCATATAACGTTGTGTCTGAATTTAAATCCGCTTCAATCTGTGATGTCATTTGATGAAGAGTTTTATGGGTTTCTATTTCAAACAGTTTAGTAACCTTTACACTTCCGGTTTTTGCAATACGCCCCAGATCATTTCTTAGTAAGTCAACTATCATAACATTTTCCGCACGATTTTTTTCATCATTATGCAGAAAATTTTTCAATAGTTCATCTTCCTGTTTACTGTTCCCGCGCTTTATAGTGCCTTTCATGGGCTTTGTAACTATATGATTATTTTGAAGGGTAAAAAATAATTCCGGAGAAAAAGAGAGCACCGTGTCATAGTCATTTTTTATATAAAAATTATAAGGTGTTTTTTGTGTATTAAGCAGAAATTCAAAAAGCTCAAAATCATTTTCTTGAAAATTAATCTCATAATCGTATGTGTAGTTAACTTCGTATGTATTACCTTCCGATATTTCATTTTTTATTTTTTTTTATGCAGAAGCGTATTCTTCAAAACTTATAACCGGTTTACATTCAATATATAAATTTTGTCTTTTTTGCGGGGTGTAATTTTGAAATTTATCAAAGACTTCAAAATATAAAAGCGGGAATTTTGAGAATTCAGCAGTAAATGCCTCATAACGTATATAACCGGTAATATAATATTTTGCTTTCAATTTTTCAATAAGATTGAAAGCTTTTTTTATTTCCGCCTGATTAAATGCCGAAATAGTCTGCACAGGATTTTGAAAAAGTTTATCTGAAAAAATAATCATCAGGCTAATAGCCCATAAACATATTCTGCATTCCGCCCTGTATGCCCTGCATCATCATCATACTGTTAGAGCTGTCCATATATTGAGGGAATTGGCTGTATGTCATTGGAGTTTGTTTATTTGTTGATGGAGTTATATCTCCCATCTGTCTGACGGATTTTGGGCCCATTATATCGTCTACTCCTTCTTCTTCTACAATATCAGAGGCAGAAAGCGGTTTTTTCAAATGAGGATATGCTGGATGTGTTGTGTTAAATGTTCCTGAAAAAGTTGCATGCGGTGTCATATTTATTTCTTCCGCAAAAACCGGTGTTATAAATCCCATTAATAATAATGCAATAACTAAATTTTTTAACATACACTTCCCTCCATAATCCTTATATTTTTATTATATCAAAAAAATGATTTTTTATAAATAATTTTGTCTATTATGTGATTTCTGCTATAATATTTTCGGAATAGAATTATGGATTTAACAGTTGAGATTAAGGAATCAAAGATATATTTGTCCTGGATAGATATAAAAGCTGATTGCTACAAGCTTTTTATGAAAAAAGATGACATTTTTTATGAATGTGCATCTGTTTCGGGGCAGACATCATTAAGACTATCGCTTCTTCCGTATGGTGAGCACGAATGTTTCATTCAGGCTTTGAAGGACGGCAGGGTTATTGCTGAATCGGGCAGACATCAGTTTCTTTTTGACGAAGTTGATGTAGAAGTAATTCATGAAAGTAAGGATGAAATTAAATTTGTCTACAGTAAATATGAGCAGGCTGATGGTTACAGACTTTATAAGGATGAATCGGGTGTCGGATTTAACGGCTGTAAAAATTCCGATACCGACTATATAAAAATTGAAGCCTGTGATGAAAAATACTTTAAGATTAAACCTTTTGTAAAAAAAGAGAATGGTAACAGAGAATTTATTGCTTCATCCCCTGTTGTAAATATTGATTCAAACAGATTTGTATCTCTTTCTGTATATAAGTCTTTTAATTATAACCTTTTTCTTTCCTGGAATTTTGAGGGAACATCTGACGGCTTTCTTGTTTATACTGAAAACTCTGAAACCCCGATTTTTGAAACAACTGACAGGCTTTGTCATTGTTTGTCTTTATTTGATTACAAAGGGAGCACTCATTTTGTGGTAAAGGCCTTTGTAAATACTATAAACGGACGTGTCATTACGGCAGTGTCGGAAAAAGTTTCGCTCGGGATAAGAAGATATAAAAAACCTGAAGTTTCGCTGATTATTCCCGCTTATAATGCTCAGGATTATATTGTAAGAAGTATAGACAGCGCGCTTGCATCTGATTTTTCTAATCTTGAAATTATTATTGTTAATGACGGCAGTACTGACGGAACTCAAAAAATTATTGACTGGTATGACAAAAATTATCCGAATGTCATATCTGTTGTAAAAGAAAACGGCGGTGTTGCCGATGCAAGAAACAGAGGTATAAAAGAAGCAAAGGGTAAATATATTGCATTTATGGACAACGATGATTTAATCCGTCCTGATATGATCTCCAAACTTTATAACTCTGCGGAGAAAAATGGAGGTGATATTGCAATTGCCCCCCTTTACAGAATTACGGATAAAGGTTATACAATTCATTGCGACTTGCCGTTTGCCGAGGATATTCCCGTTGATATTGATAAATATCTTGAAATTATGTATACCCCCGGATATTACAATTGCGCTATTTGGAACAAGTTATACAAAGCTTCTATTGTAAAAGAGCATCCTCTGGGGAAGTTAAAATATGAAGATGTTTCATGGACTCCGTGTATTTTGTCTTATGCAGAAACTATCTGTTTTTTAAAAGCTCCTCTTTATGAATGGGACAGAAAAACAAGACCGGAAACATTCGGAGATGTACTTGCCCGTCAAAGTGAAGAAGATTTGTTTGAACACAGAAAACAGGCAATGATGTTTTTTATTGAAAAAGGAAATCCGGATAAAAAAGAATATTTAAAAACTATTGCAATAAGACGCCTTAAACGGTATGCCAAAAACTCTTCAAACACTGCATATCAGGAATTAATCAACAAACTTGAACGTTAATTAATTCTTTTATCAACATTTTATTAAAAGTAAATTTCTCCTTTCGGGGAATCTGTTCAAAAATTTGTTTAAAATTACCTTTTATATTTTTGTCTAACAAAAATTTTGCATAATTTGGGTGGCAGTTGTATTGTGCACAGAGCTTATACATTTCCAAATTATCAAAAGAAGGTTTTTCATAAATTGGTTTAATACAGCTGTCAACAGCTTCTTCAAGCAGACCCGAATTATAATTTTTACCGGAATATTCATTTAAAAATTTAGTTATATCTTCAGTTTTTAGATTCCCGGCACCGCGCCCCATTCCATAAAGAGAAGAATCTATTATCAAATTTCTGTTTTCTCTGATTTTAATTAATTCCAGAGTATTTTCAAATGACAACTCCAGATTATTGTGAGAATGAAAACATACTGAAATATTATTCTCCAGATTTCTGTTAATTAACCTGAAATTTTTATTTATATCATCCGGTTTTAATGCCCCTATTGTATCAACTATTGAAAAAGCATAAGGCGACAGAGTATTGATAGTGTCTAACATTCGCATTATTTCATCTTCTTCAAATGAACTAAAATTTTTCGGGTTAATAAATATCTTAAATCCGCGCTGTTGAAGTTCTTTTGAATATTTTATTGTTTCTTGTAAATCGTTTTTATTAAATGCTATTCTAATAAAAAGATTTTCAGAATTTTGAAGCGGAAAGTTTTTAATATCAAATTCCCTAAAATTTACCATCAAACAAAATTTTGATTTTGTGCAGCCATTTATAATTTCTGTAAATGACGGAATGTCGGAGAATAATGAATAATTTTTATCATAAATCCGGTTGCATAAAAAACCGCACTCAATAAAGTCAATATTCGCACTACAAAGCCGGCTCATAATACATTGAATTGTATCAAAGCCAAATGCCCAGTTATTATTATAACCCCCATCGCGTAAAGTACAGTCTAATATCTTAATATCAGCCATTACAAATATCTTTTTCTGTCCTGTCCTTCAACACCGGCATACAGCTCTACATACTGCTTGGCAGGACTTGATTCAATCTTTGTTAACAATACTTCTTCAATCTGGAAAAAGCCGACATCACCTGACATTTCAATGTCAATCCTGATTGGTTTTATGTGACCGTGATGAATTCCTATTCTATTTATTGCATTTGCCGAATATTTATGAATATCCCCGACCCTCGGTGTCGTGTTTATTGCCATAGGAATTCTTGCTCTGCCTTTTGTCATATCGCAGCCATCCGCTATTAATAAAATTCCTGCTTCTATAGAGTGAATTTTTTTAGATGACATATGACCTACAATAGCCTCCGTTGCCAGAGATTTAATTACAACACGTTTATGCAAATCATCAGGAAATACATGCATCAAAGTTCTTTGAATAATAGGCTGTGCAAGCAATGCTGACATATCTTCATGTCCCTGCCGGCCTATCATCATTCCTAAATCGTGCATTAATCCGGCAAGAATTAATGCACACATGCTATCTTCAAATGTACCCACTTCCTCGGTTTCAAGAGAAGTTTTAATATTTGCATCCTTCAAAAGATTAAGCATTTTAATTGCATTACCTGCAACCTGCCTCATATGAACAGGGCCGTGATCATTGTAGCCTAAACGTTTTATTGAAACATTATTGGCATAGTCCTGCATTTCTTGCAGTTCTTCGTCTGCAAACAAATAGTTGACAAGTTTAGTACAAGCTGGGAGATTTTCCAATCTTTTTAATATTTTTGATTCAAGCGAAACTTCTTTTATTGATTTCATATTTACACCATTTCTACTTACATAATAATGAAAGAAATATATAAAATCAAGAAGGCGTAATTTACAGGCTGTTAGAATATTTTTCTTTTAATTTCAATACGGGAATAAATTGAAATAGATAATGCATTCTGTCGTAGTGGTAGTTTTTTGTTTTCCATAAAGGGATAAAATTAAATAAATAATAATATTTTTTATCTTTGTTAAGCGTTATTTTTATTAAAGGGAAAAAATAAAATATTTTACAAATTTGTATACTTTTATCTTTACTTACAAATTTTGTATTTGAAAACATAAAAGGTAAAATACCGGCAAACAAATATGTCTTTTCTAATTCTTTATTTTCCTGTATTATATTCCCCGTGCACAACTTTTGTATTTTATCTTCATCAAACCATGAACTCTGATTCCAGTGAATAGCTGCAGTATTTTTAGTGAAAGCTTTTGTTTTAAACTTTTAAAGCATTGTTTTTGGCAATACCAACCCCCTGATTTTTTTGTTCAATCAAATGTATTCGCCGGTCATAGTGCATAAACATTTTTATTATTGAATTCGTCCTATCTGTTGAACCGTCATCAACTACTATAATCTCTATATTTTTTAAGGATTGGCTAACGACAGATCTTAGACAATCAATTATATAATCTTCAATATTATATGCAGGTATAATTACTGAAATATCAGGTGATTTACAATCTTCATACATACAGCCTGCAAGCTCTTCCTGAAGTTCTTCTAAAAAATTACAATAATCACCCATAAAATAACTCACCTAACTATGTGCATGCATTATGTTATCATATAAATATATGTGCATACAATATAATATTAAGTTTTTTATATACTTAAACATTTAATGTCCTTCAAATAAATTTTTAACTCTTGAATAATAATATTTGGAGGCTGTTTCGATTATGAAATTTGATGATAAAGCTTATCTTGCAGAAAAAATCAGAAGTCATAGAAAAAAACAACGACTTACCCAATCGGAACTTGCAAAACTGGTGAATTTAACAGAACAGCATATATCACGAATAGAAAGCGGCTGTTACATACCATCTTTAAAAAGTTTTTTCATGCTTGTTGATGTATTAAAAATTGACTTACGGGAATTTGGATTTAATAATCTGTTATTACAAGATTCTGTCAAAAATTCACTAATCGAAACAATTGTAAACGCAAATGAAAATGAATTAGTTTTGTATAAAGAAGTAATAAATTCTATTCATAATGGTCTTTTGAAAATACAAAAATAAAAAGTCCGGATATATCCGGACTTTTTATTAAAATCTGGGGCGGAAGGATTCGAACCTCCGAATGCCTGGACCAAAACCAGGTGCCTTACCACTTGGCGACGCCCCAATGAGCTACGTTTTTTATTCTATTTGCTGAAACTTTATTGTCAAGATTTTATTTGTCTGAAAGGACTGAATTCTAAAGCTTTAATTACTTCGATATCTTGCGGTATAAGAGATTTAAATACATCCAAAACATGAATTTCACTCTCGAAATGCCCGACATCAAAAAGGACGATAGGACTTTCAAGTGCGCTATGGAATTTCAAATCTCCCGTAACCAGAGCATCGCATCCCTGTTCATACGCTTCTTCTATAAACTCTGCTCCGCTGCCGCCGCAAAAAGCAATTTTACTTATTTCAGTTATATTATTGTTATTTACAAAACGCAGGTTCGACGAAATTTGGAAAAGTTTACGCGCGAATTCTTCAACCGTTGTTTCATATTCAACTATTCTTAAAAATTCTCCGCAGGCGCTTCCCTCAGACAATCCAAGAACTTCAATCAGTTTATCCGTTGTTCCGCCACATGCTTTATCCATATTGGTATGGGCGCAATATATATCTATCCCCTTGTAATGAAACGGAACAAAAAATAACGGATGGTGGGAAATTATCATGTCACAGTTTTGTTCTCTTGCCTGCTTTACAACATTATCATTAACAGTCAATGCGAGCATAATTTTTTTTACATCTTTTGATAAAGTTTCACATATCCACCCCGAGCAATCCCAATCTTCGGCAGTTTCAAGCGGAGCGAAGTTTTCAATATATTTTACAATCTTATATTTATCCATAAATCTCCTCAAAAATTTTACGCGCAATTGTTTTTTTATCAGCACGCTCAAGTTTCTTCATCCCGCCGTTTTTATCAAGAATTGTAACCTCATTATAATCGCTTCCAAATCCTATATCTGTTCGCGATATATCATTTGCAATTAAATAATCGCATCCTTTTTTAGATATTTTTTCTTTTGCATTTTCTATTAAATTTTCACTCTCCGCACAAAAACCAATAATCAGAGGTTTAGAATTCTTTTTTCTACCGCACAAATCTTTTAAAATATCAGGATTTTTAACCAGAGTCAGAGTAATTTCGTCATCTTCTGTTTTTTTCATCTTCCGGGAAGAAATCTCCTTCACCCTGTAATCCGCAACAGCCGCGGCCATTATAATACAATCAGCGTTATCAAATTCTTTTTCAACTGTGGATTTCATATCCAGAGCCGATTTTACTTTTATAACATTATATGTTCGTGAAACATCTTTTGTCGTAATCAGCGTTACATCTGCCCCGAAATTTTTTGCGGTATCAGCAAGAGCAAGTCCCATCTTGCCTGATGAATAATTTGAAATATATCTTACAGGATCGATATCTTCAATAGTTCCGCCCGATGTAATGACTATTTTTTTACCGTTTAAAGGTTTATATTTTAAAATTTCTACGGTTTTATCAAAAATTTTATCCAGACTGCATAACCTTCCTTTGCCTTCATATCCGCAGGCAAGATAACCGCTTTCTGGCTCAAGAATTTCGCAGTGGAGTTTGTTTAAATTCTCCTGAATAACGGGATTTTCCCACATATTACAATTCATTGCAGGTGCAATAATAATCGGTTTTGTAAAAGCACAGGCAATTGATGTAAGAAGATTATCACACACACCTGACGCAATTTTTGATATCGTATTTGCCGTTGCAGGAGCAATAACCATAATATCAGCCCTGTCAGCGTAAGATATATGTTCGGGATTAAAGTCTTTCACCTCAAATTCATCAACTGCAACATTATTTTTACTGAGATTTTGAAGAGTAAGTTTGGTTACAAAATTCAAAGCGTTAGGTGTACAAACAACAAGGACTTGAGCATTCGCGCGTTTGTACATTCTTATAAGTTCACAAATCTTGTAAGCTGCAATTCCGCCTGTAATACCGACAAGAACGGTTTTTCCGCTAAGCATTTTTTTGTTCTCCCAATACTACATTTTCAAGTTCAGATACAGCATTATCAATACTGTCATTTACAATTTTGTAGTCAAAATTTTGAGCGCGTTCCAACTCTTCCTTAACAACATTAAGTCTTTTCCGGATAGTTTCTTCATCTTCGGTATGACGTCCTCTAAGGCGGTTTTCAAGAGCCTCCAGAGAAGGCGGACAAATAAATATCAAAACAGCTTCAGGCATTTGTTTTTTTACTTTTAAAGCTCCTTGCGTGTCAATCTCAAGAATTATGTTTTTACCTTCTTCAAGGCACTGGTTTATAAATTTCTTTTTAGTCCCGTAAAAATTTCCGGCAAATTCAGCCCATTCAAGAAATTTATCTCCTTCAATACAATTTTTAAATTCATCTTTAGAAATAAAAAAATAATTAACTCCGTCAACTTCGCCATCGCGCGGAGTACGGGTTGTACAAGAAATTGACAGCATAAAATCAGGATTTCGTTTTAGAAATTCCTTTAAAACAGTGCCTTTGCCGACACCGGATGAACCCGATACTACAAATAATTTTTTGTTCATATTATAATTATACAATGAACAAAGAAGCAATTTATAATTTTATCAAAAAACTTAATACTGCAGAAAATGAAAAACAAATAGCAGATTTTACAAATCAGGGATTAATAGAAATTACGCATGCAAAAGCCTGTTGGATAGGACTTGCCAACTGGGGAACAAACAAAATAGAAATCAGCAGGCTCAAAAGTACGGAAGCTTACAAAAAGAACAAGCAGCTTGCAGCAGAAATAAAAAAAATCCGTCAGACAATGTCCGATTTTTATAATAATGTAGAGATAAATGATTTGTATGAATATATAGAATTTATTTCTAAAGAAAATAAAATTCTGAAACCTGTGATTTACAGAAATAATAATCTTGGGTATATCGGGCTTATAGACGATAAACAAGATTTTTACAAAAATAACATTGAAACCGTTAACATTTTACTTGAATACGTAAATTCAAGGCTTGAAATAGTTTCACTAACACATGAAAAAGAAATTAACCATAAAAACAGAATGGAATTTCTGGCCAGTGTTTCTCATGAATTTAAAACCCCGCTCAATTCTATCATAGGTTTTGCAGACCTTCTTACGGAAAATCTAAAAGGTACAAAACAGGAAAAATACATCAATAACATACATAAAAGTTCATTATTCTTAATGAGTCTGATACAAAATGTTCTTGATTTTTCAAGGAGTGAATACAAGCCGCTCGAACTCCGTCTTGAAAAATGTAAGCCTAAAAAAATTATTAATGACATAATTTGGAGTTTTGATGAGATGAGAAAAGAAAAAAATCTCACTTTTAACTATACTCTTTCTGATGTCACAATCACTGCAGATCCTCTAAGGTTTAAACAGCTTGTTTACAACTTGATTTCAAATGCCATAAAATTCAGCAAAGAAAACGGCGTAATATCTATTGTTTCTTACATAAATACTAACAATGAATTTATATTTGAAATAAAAGACAGCGGGGACGGCATAAGCAAAAAAGATTTATGCAAAATCTTCACGTTTTTCACACAGGTTAACAGAAGCCAGCTTAAACGCCAACAAGGCTCGGGCGTAGGGCTTGCCGTATGTAAAACAATTGCAAAAGCTCATGGCGGAGATATTTATGTAAAATCACGCCTTCATTACGGAAGCACTTTCTGGTTTTGCATACCTCAGTAAATTATCCGTTTTTTCTCTTTTTTTCATCTAACATAAGAACAGTGCATATTGCAATACAAATCAGTGCTGAAAATACCCAAAATGCTATTGCCCCGTTCCAACCGAATTTATCAACCATAAACCCAGTTCCCGTTGCTGATAATACAGCCCCGATGTAACCGAAAGTTCCTGTAAAACCTGTTGCGGCAGAGGCGACTTTTTTGGAGCTTGATTCAACAGCGCAAAGGCCTCCAATCATCATCTGAGGGCCGTATGTAAATGCTCCGAGCAGACCGATTAGAACAAAATCAACCGCACTTATTGTATTGAATTTTAGAAGTACAAGACAGATTACAACACCTGTAAGGTAAATTAAGTTAACAATTGCTCTCTGCCCCTTGAAAATTTTATCCGAAATTAACCCTGCACAAATCGTACCGGCAATTCCGACAAGCGGAAGCGAGCTTAATTTCATAGCCGCTATTTCAAGCGAATTGTGTTTAGCCTCGCTCAAATATTTTATCATCCAGTCTTCGGCACCAAATCTTATAATATAAACGAATATATAAGCAATTGCCAGAAGCCAGATTGTTTTGTTATATAAAATATTCTGTTTAAATATTTCAACATAAGACCTGTTATCTTCTTCACAGTCTTCAAGCTTTTTAGCAACAGGTTCATTATTATATGTTTCAATATCAGGGAGTCCTAAAGACTGCGGTCTGTCGCGCAATCTGTCATAAAGCCAGACGGCAGTAATTATTGCAAGAGTGCCCGGGACAAAAAATGCCATTTTCCAGCCCCAGTGCGCAACTAAAAATCCGGATATAATTACGCTTAAAAAAGTACCGGTCTGATGAGAACATGACCATAATGACCATTTTGTTCCTCTTTCGGAATTTGAATACCAGTATGTCAAACTCTTTGCAACTGCAGGGAAACCGGCAGACTGAAACCAGCCTGATGCACCCCAGAAAAATACAAACAACCACAATAAAATAGTGTTTGTCGGCAGCCCGAAAAATGATATGTGCCCCGGAGTTATAAATACGGCAGAAAGAGCAAAGCAGATATTTGCAATTGCCGTCATAATCAATGCGGTAGGCAGAAATTTACGAACATCAGAACCGTCTGCAAGAACACCGTTTACAAATTTACCTACACCGTATGTCAAATAAAGTGAACTTCCGAGCAATCCGAGTTCTGTATTTGAATAGCCGTATTCAGCACTTAATCCCGGCAATGCTACTGCTATATTTTTCTTACATAGATAAAATACCGTATAGCCTATAAAACATGCATAAAAAATTCTTAATCTCCAGTGAGCATACATGCTTTTAACTTTATCGCCGTCCTGTATTGCCTCTTTTACCGGCGGTTCTTTAAAAAATTGTGCTAATTGAGCTAACATATTCTATTTTCCTGCCTTTATAATTTGTATATTTCGGGTTTCCGTTATTTCGTGACGGGCGTCTTTTATAATTTCCCGTTTTTCTTCGTCTAATCTGCAGCCGCAGACGAGTCTGTCTATAAATCCGGTATTAAGCTTAACAGCCTTATCAAAAGCGCCGACTTCTTCCAGAACATCTTTTATCTGATGCAGGTCGTAGCCGAAAGACTGCTTTGAATTGTAGACAAGGGTTTCTCCTGATTGAGATACAATAGGTTTTCCACCCTGTTCAAAATATAATTTAAATACTGATTTCAAATCCTGTAATTCGGATTGTAAAGTCGTAACGGTCTGCTGAATTCTCAAAAATCTTTCAAATAAATATTCCACATTGTCAAGCTGTTTTACTTCCCAATCATATTTTTGAAGATAAAGTTTCTTTAATTTAGGATAAGCAAGGGCAAGTCCCATTGTATCCGCCATTGCTCTGTGATGATTTTTCAAATCCACTTTAAATTTATCGGTTAAAGCCTCTAGCCCGTGCGATGGCAAATCAGGATAAATTTCTTTGAACATCTGCTGTGAATCTATACGAGGATTGTTTAATTCCTTCCCTGTTGTTCTCAGGCTTGCTTCATTTAAAAATGTATAATCAAAAATACAGTTATGAGCGACAATCGGATAATCTCCGATAAATTCAAGAATTTTAGGCATGGCCTCTGCTTCTGAAGGGGCGTCAGCCACCATATCCTGTGTAATTCCATGAATTGCAATACTTGATTTTCTTATATGCTGCTCGGGGTTAATAAGAGTTTCAAACTCATCTTTTATCTTTCCGTTTTCAAGCCTCACAGCTGCAAATTCAACCATCCGCTCTTTTGTATAATCCAAGCCTGTTGTTTCCGTATCAAGAACAATTTCTATTACTTTTTTCCTAGCCATTTTCTTATCCTATAGAATTCTATTAAGATAATAGCACAAAAAAATTTTCTGTGATAGAATGAACCAGTTAATAAAACAAAAGGAGATATGTGATGTCAAACGCAATTGATATTAATGATAGTAACTTTGAACAGGAAGTCTTGAGTTGTGACCAGCCGGTTGTAGTTGATTTCTGGGCGCCGTGGTGCGGCCCATGCAGAAAATTGGGGCCGATACTGGATGAAGTTGCAACCGAATTTTCAGGCAAAGTAAAATTTGTAAAAGTTAATACCGATGAAAATTTAAAAACCGCACAGGATTATTCTATAAGCGGTTTGCCCAGTCTTCTTGTTTTTAAAAACGGTAAAGCACTGGAAAGACTCGTAGGTCTTATGCCAAAATCAACGATTATTTCAAATATTGAAAAGCATTTATAAATATAAAAATTATCAGTACTGAATATTAACAATTGTAAAGCGTGTAAAGTTATTACTTTATACGCTTTTTGGCTTTTTATAAGGATTTATACCTGAAATTCATTAAAGTTCAGCCCTATTTATACCGATAAATATTAAAAAGGAAAAAGGATAATCATGCGCGTTTCAGGTATACCCAACAAATACGAAATATTACAGGAATATTATTACGAAATTAATGGCGAAGACATTACGTATAATGAAGCCATTACGCGTTATTACCAGTTGGACGATAATACCAGAACTGATTTTTTAAATTATTATGATGATTATTGTAAAGAATATTATGGAGATGACAGTATAGAATATACACCGCTTGATGAAAACGGCTACGGTTGGAGACATTTAACGGATGAACAGCGCAAAAATTCAAAAAAAAGTAGTATTAGATTAAAATACTCTATTGAAGCTTTCGCTAAAAAACAGGGAATGATTATTGACCCTCAGTGGGCAGTTTATTCTGCAGAAGAAATTATCCAGATGGAAGATGAAGGGGTAAATATTCCGAAAGAAGTTCTTGAAATTGCACATTCCATCTATGAATCAAATGCTGTCAGCTATATTTCAACCACTACCGATGCTGAAGATGAAGCGACATCAGAAAAAGAACCTTTTTTGGACTTAGTACCAAAAGCCGCAAAAAAGATTGACAAATGTGAAGAAAACAATGAAAAAATCAGCGATGCGGTAGATGAGCTTCTTCCGGAAAAACGAGAAGCAGAATCTATAGTCAAAGACAGAATGAAAAAACAACTTGAATCTTTGCAGGAATACGAAGATTTAATCAGAGAATGGAATCAAATTCAAACAAAAGTCAACAACGGAGAAGCTCTATCTGATAAAGAAGCACAAAGATATGCAGAGCTTACCGGAATGTTTGAAGAAAAAGAATCAAATTCTGATGATTCAGGTTTCAATATTGATAAAAACTCAATTGCAAGATCTCTGAACGAAATAAACATCTATGCAGCACTCGGCGAAGAACTTGCAGACGAAACAATTGAAGTTGCAGACAATCTTGCAGACTATACATCCAAAACAAATTATAAAACAACAAGCAAATCAATCTCAAACGAAATCGGTTTTCTTGCAAGTATCATTGCAATGGCAAAAGGCAAATCTCTTGCAAAAGAAGCCGGTAAAGTAGGTAATAATACAAAAGAATACTCATCTGACACCAAACAGTCAGTAAATGACATTGCATCTATTCTAGATATTAAAGACCAGATTACAACAGAAACTCCGCAGGAAAAGGACAGCACAACAGGAACCGGAGCTGTTCAGGAAACAGATCCGGAAAGCCAACAAGCAAAAGATGAAGCAAGACTTCCTGGTGTTACAAATGAAGAAGAAGACTTTGTAATTACCGATGAAAATGTGCTGCAGCTAATAAATGAAGCTCAGGGAGCTAAAGGCGATCTTGCCAAACAGCTTGTCCATGCGGCAAAATCAATAAAAGTTTCAAAAAGCGGTAAGACATTTGCAAAATTTGCCAACTTAAAAGTTACAAAACTTGTAAAACAGTTCAAAGAAGAAAAAGCAGAACGCGAAGACAAAGTCGCACAACTTGAAGATGAAAACAAACAATCTAAAAAATCAATTGAAGATATAACAGGCCAGTCAGAAGCCGAAATAGATGAAGAAGTTCAGGGCGGAAAAGAAGACGATCCAGAAAAATACAACGGCATGGAAGAATCCGACAAGAGCAACGTAGATAAAAACAAACAGAATATCTCAGAAAACAATCAGGAAATCGAAACACTTTCTCAGGAAGATATTCAGGCTCAAGAGGAATTCAAACAAAATACCGCAAAAGAAAAAAGAGTAATTGATGAAGGTATTCCGACAGAAACAGAAAACCTTGCAACAAATACAGAATATGATCAGGAAATAATTCCTGCTTATAAAGAACAGCTTGAATTCACAAAAAATACCGGCACAACATTAAAACGCATCGGGAAATATCGTTTCAAACTAGGTCTTAATCAGGGATTTATCTTCTCAAGAAAAGGCATTCTCAATATGGTCAAAGGCTTGAGAAGTATGAGTATAGGTAAAACTGCCGAAAATCAAGCTTCAAGTTTTATTGTAAGAGCCTCTGAAAAAATGACTTCAAAAGCCGTAAGCGATGGTACAGAAACTCTTAATTCATTGAATGAAGTTAATAATCAAATTGTACAAATTACCGGCGAAGACACTCCTCAGGGGCAGACAGGGGAAGACTCACAGCAGAGCGAAGAACAGCAACAGCAGGCACAAAACGGTGCAGGCACTGTTGCAACTGGTGCCGCAAGTGCAGGCGCATCTGCAGAAAGCACAACCGAAGTTCAAGAGCAAGATAAACAGCAGGCCGATACAGCTATTCAGGCTGCAACAGGTTCTATTCAAATGCAGGAGCCTCAAACCGGTGCTGTCCCTGTTTCTGCAATGTCTGTGGCAAAAAATATGGAACAATCCGTCAAAGAAAAAGAAGAAACAGGCAAATCAGGTGCTGTAAAATCTAAAGTTTCTTCCGGCGGAAAGTCATCATCTTCTGAACAAATTCCGGAAATTTCTAAAGATAATGCTAAAAGTGAAGCCTCAAAAGGGCAAAGCGAAATGAATGATTCAAAATCAGATGTCCAAAAAGACAATCAGGAAACCAAATCAATTACAAGAGATGAAGAAAAATCCGAACAACAGCTTGAAAAGGATGCTAAAAAGCTTCAAAAAAATATGAAAAAAGAAGCTAAAGACATCCAGAAACGTCAAAAAGAAAGCGAAAGAATACAAAAACAACAGGAACAGATAATAGCCAGATTTGAAGAATTGTCAGTACAAAATGAACAATTAACTGCAGAAGCTCAGGCAGCTGCACAAAATCCGGCAACACAACCTGCTGCTCAGCCGCAAGGACAACAACAGGGCGGAGGTCTCCTAGCGTCAAACAGCTCCGGTCAAGCTCCGGAAAATCCAGTTGTACAAGAAAAAGTTGCCATGATAGAATCAAATAACCAGATAATAAGCGGTCTTGGCAGGCAATTTACTTCAAACGACAGAAAAGTTCAAAGGAACTTAAAAGCAATTAAAAAATCTCAAAAATATATCAAAACAACAAGCAAACGATTTGAAAAAATAACAAAATTAAAAGAGAAAAAAGCAACAGAAAGACAAAAGGCTGAAGAAGAAAAACAGGCTAAACTACAAAAAAGATTAGGCATAGTTGGAATTTTTGAAAAAGTATTCGGCGTGGTTACTTCAGTAGGTTCTTTGTTAATGTGTATTCCCGGATGTCAAGGACTGGGTACTACAATACTTTATATGGGTATTAGAGGGACATTGCTATGTGCTGTTGTTAAAGCAGCTATATTAATTGCCAATGGAGATATAAAACAAGCTTTAATGACTCTGGGGATGTCAATTGCAACAGCAGCACTTTCCATGGTAGGTGCAGGTGCTGCTGCAACCGGTGCTCTGCAGATAGTTTCTGCTTCTCTTAATGTTGTAAGTTCAGCTGCAAGTTTAGGCGCATCTGTTCAGGAATTCAGAGGCAAAGATTCAGGAATCTTAGGTTCAATTGCAACGATTGCCGGTGCAGCTTCAGCCATTACCGGTGCTGCAAATTCATTTAGTAATCTTGGTAAAGCAGGCAGCAACCTCGCAAAAACATCTCAGGTATTTATGCAGGCCGGCAGTATAACCTCTACTACCGGACAAATGATTAATCAGGTTAGACAATGGCAGGGTAAAGAAGGTGACAGCAAAGTTGCAAACATTCTGGGATATGTTGGTATGGGCTTGACTATAGCAGGTTCTATGGGTAATATGGCAGATAAAATTTCTCAAAACCGTAAAATAAATCAAACTCAGGAAAGCGGCGATAAATCAGATAAAGGCGATAAAACTGACAAAACCGATAATAAAGACAAAACTGATAAAGAAAATAAAACCGAAAAAAACAAAAAAAACGATAATAAAACTGATAAGACAGATAAAGATTCAGATAATAAAAATGACACAGCAGCAGCCGCTCAAAGTACAGCTGATGTAAGTTCATCAACCGAAAGCACTCCGGCAGAAGAAGCTGCTATGGCTGAGCCTGATACAGAACTCGGCGGAGATATGCAGCAGCAGGCAGAAGAACTTAAAAGTGCAACAGCACAGGATCCTTCACAGGCTACTCAGGAAACTGTTGATGAAATTAATCAAACAGCAGAAGCTAACAGCAATCCGAATAAAAAACCGCCGGAACAACGCAAACTGGATGACCTTGATCCTGATATCTTCAAAAAACCCGAAACTCCGCAGGAAAAAGCAGCAGCATTTGCTAAGGCTACAAAAGCTGCAGGCGTTGATATTAACAAAAAATTTGACAAAACAACTGTAGCTCTTGATACCGAAAAATTAAATGCACTTTCAGCATCTATACAAGCAAATGCCAAACCTAAAACAAGCTTTTTGGATAAAGCACAGCCGTATCTAAAAGCCTTGGGAGCAGGCGCACAGCTTGCAACAAGCTTAATGTCCGGAAAAGAAGAATCCAATCAGGAATCTCCGAAAAAACAGACTTCTACATACAAAGAATCAAAAAGAATTAAAGAAATTAAGAAAAAACGCAGAAAACGCCTTCAGTCTTTACAGCGTTATTTCGCAAACAGATAATTAATCCTTTATATTATCTATCAAGAGTACCTGAGTTTCCCCCGGATTTAAGGTTACCTTGAAACATCCGCGTTTTGCCTCGGGTGTACCCTCAATCTTTATAGGAATTACAGAACTGTCTGCACTAAAATGAGGGATATAAACTGTAGTATCAACATTGTTTCTGAAATTTAAATTTCCCGTTACAATTATACTTTTGTCCTTATAAGTTACAGAATATGCAAATACAGATGAATTTGAAGTTTTTAACGGTTCAAATTTCCCGTTATTTATTACAGGCAAAAATTGTTTTTTCAAATTATTTGCAATTGCAAATGTCCATTGCAAAGCTTTATTCTGACCGCCCGGCTGTCTTGAAAAATTAAAAATATCAAGTTTTCCGCGGTGAACAAAGTAATAATCGTCATCCGTATTTGTTTCGGGCGCTTTTTTGTTTGCCCACAGGTAAATATAGTTATCTCCCGTATCAAAGCCGTCAACATAATATGAATTTACCGGCAAAGTCGAATTCAACCAGATAATCATTTCCGAAAATCTTTGACCGTTAATTAACACAGGGCTCATTTCATCATGAGTTGAAAAGCTCCCAATTACGGCTTTTACATCAGCATAACCGGTAAGATTGGAATTTGTTGTCTTAATTAATTCAATTAAATCTTTTCCGTTTTTTAAATTTTTAAGATTAAAATAACTCCCGTAATACCCGTCAAATCCAACTTCCAAAAGTTTATTATAGGGAGTAAATACAGCGTATGGAGAAACAGGCTCCGTCCAGCTTTCGGAAGCCTCTGCAAGCCATAAAAACTGCGGATCTTTTGTCCTTGAATATGCAATCAAATCTTTCCAGAATTTAGCAGGCTTGTTTGTTGCGACATCAGCCCTTATTCCGTCAGCACCAAGATTAATTACCATATCCACAAAACCCTTAAAAAGATTATAAACATCTTTGTTAACAGCCGTTTCATCCCCTGCGTTTAATAATCTCACATCTGTCCAGTCAGCAGGAACAACAGGCTGGCCAGATTTATCTTTTACAAATAATTCAGGGCGCTGCATATACAAATCATAAGACCCGCAGGAAGGTAAATCTATAATTACACGAATTTTACGTTTATGTGCTTCCGCTATAAATTTTTTAGCCTGATCTTCTATTGACAGTGCACTTTGCTTGCTTTCCAACTGCGGATTTAAAGTATCAAAACTTAAAGCAGAATATAAAGATCCGGCAGTCCCGAGAGCTTTTGTCCTGCCTACGGGAGTTACAGGCATTACATGAATCGTATTTATCCCCTTTTGTTTCAAATCATCAAGACGGGATACAGCATTTAAAAATGTACCGCTTTCTTCTGCCTCATCAAAATCAATTATGCCGTTTTTATTGGTATCCTGAGCGCCGAAAGTTCGTAAATTTATTTCATAAATTATTGCAGAATTATTTAAAAACAGCTTTCGTAAATCATTTACCCAAACATCAGCACAAAAACCGCTCTGATATGTGAATAACATTAACACAAAAGCTATAAACAATCTTTTCATAAATCTCATAACATATCCCCTTTATAATTATTAATATGCTAACAGATAATCAAACTTTTTGCAAATTTAAAAATTTTTATATTATAATTTTGTATATATGAAAAATTATTCAGTTGGAATTGATTTAGGCGGAACAAAAATACTCATTGCTCTTGTAAATAAGCAGACCGGTGAAGTCATTTGCCATATAAAGAAAAAAACTAAAAAACAAAAAGGTTCGGATAATATCATAAAAAAAATGATTGAGGGTATTGAGGAGCTTTTTAAAGAGAGCAAAGTTAATATTGATGATGTAAGTTCAATCGGTGTGGGAGCGGCAGGACAGATTGACAGAGGAAATGGTATTATAATAGGTGCCCCTAATCTTGACTGCTTTGATTTAAATATAAAAAATTGTTTGGCAGACCGTTTCAATCTTCCTGTTTTTGTGGGAAATGATGTTGAAATAGCAGCAATAGGCGAGATGAAATTCGGAGCCGGCAGGGGATGCAATGATTTTGTATGTATTTTTGTCGGCACAGGGGTCGGCTCATCTATTGTAAAAGACGGAAAAATAATTTATGGTGCTACAGGAACGGCAGGCGAAATCGGCCATATTATAGTTGATTTAAACGGAAGACAATGTGCCTGCGGAGCACACGGATGTCTTGAAGCTTATGCTTCACGTTCAGCTATTGAAACAAGAATTGAAGGGGCTTTAAAAAAAGGTAGAAAATCCTGTATACAAGACTATCTTGAACCCGGAAAAACAATTACATCAAGTATGATTCAAAAATCAATCGAAAGAGAAGACGAACTTGTTATACAATGTGTAACTGAGGCTTCCGAATATCTTTCAGGCGGCATTGCAAGCATAATCAACTTTATTAACCCGAAATTGATTATTCTGGGCGGCGGTTTGATAGAAGCTGTTGACTACTTCTATCAAAAAACAATCAAAAAAGCACGCGCAAAATCTTTACCTGTTCCCGCATCTAAAATAGAGTTTAAAAAAGCAGCTTTAGGCGATTATTCGGGAGTAATAGGCGCCGCATTTTTAGAGGAGAGAGTGTTATGAAAAAACTTCTCCTGATAAAACTTTCATCACTCGGTGATATAATATTTAATATTCCTCTGGCAAATGTATTGCAAAAGAACGGCTATGAAATTACATGGCTTGTATCCGAAAAAGGTTATGACGTTATAAACGGAAACCCTGCAGTAAAAAAAGCAATACTTATTCCTATTCAAAAATGGAAAAAACAAGGCTTTTCATTGAAAAGCATATTTGAATTTATAAAAATTGCAATAGAATTACGCAAAGAAAAATTTGATATTGCAATAGATTCTCAGGGGATGTTTAAAAGTATGCAGTGGATGCTTCTTGCACGGGCTAAAAGAAAACTCGTTTTTGAATATAGCAGAGAATTTTCTACTCTTGCAGGAAACGAAATCGTCAAACGCGCGCCAAATCCTAACTGCACGACTAATGTTATAATTCAGTATATGCAGTTTGCAAAATACCTGGGACTTGAAGGCACAGATGAAATTAAGTATACACTTCCGCCTGTAAGTGATGAAACAAAAAACAGAGTTGATGAACTTTTAAAAGATTTAGATAAATCCAAACCTATGGTTGTTATATGTCCGGCAACAACATGGAAAATGAAACACTGGAAAAAAGATAACTGGAAAACGGTTGTTGAAGCAATTAAAGACAAATGTTCGCTTGTGTTTACAGGAACTGAACGCGATAATGACTTAATCAATTACATCAGCGGAGGAAATTTTATAAATCTTGCAGGAAAAACTCAGGTAAAAGAGTTAATAGAACTGTTTTCACGTGCATCACTTGTAATGTCGCCGGATTCAGGAAGCGCCCACCTTGCGCGTGCAACAGAAATTCCTGCTGTTATTACGATTTTTTGCTGTACACCTGCAACAATGTACGGACCTTTAGGAAATCCCGAAAAATATTATTCAATCAGAGGGGATTTGAAATGTTTTCCATGCCACAGAAGAACCTGCCCTTTAACAGGAGAAGTAGCAGGACTCTGCAGAAAAAAACCTGAACCTGAAGAAATTATAAATATTGTAAACAAGATATTACAAAACACAAAACATAGTGTATAATAAATTTATGAATTTTTTCGAAAATTTAAAAGACATCTATAAAAAGGTTTCAGAAGTAGAAAGCATTGTGTATCATAACAAGCAGGATTATCTTGAAGTTTATGAACGCAATATTCAGCTTGAAAAAGAAATTGAAGAACGCACAAGAGAACTTAATATTGCGAATAAACGAATGCTGACCTTACAGCATATCTGGGATATGATGAACGCATCGCGTCCTTTGCAAAGCGTTCTTGAAACAATTGTAAATAATATACAGGGGGAGCTAGGCTATCTTCACTGTAATATTATAAAAAAATGCGAAGATGAAAAAGGGACTTACCTGTCAGTACTTGCACAATCGGATGACCCATCAATTAAAAGGGTTAATAAACTTATTAAAACTCCTATTCAGACAAGAAGACTTATTTATAATGAAGACAGTGTTTACGCCCGTGCTGCGGAAGCGAAAAAGATTATGCAGACAACAGATATCGGCGGAACATTAAAATCAGTTATTCCTGAAACTTCCGATGAAATTATAGACGAGGTTATACATGGAAGTCCGAGCAGATCAATAATAACCGTTCCGCTCTACAACAGAAACTCGCTCTTTGGCTGGTTTGATGTTTTTTCTTCCAGAAAAGATTTAACAGAAGGCGAAACCGATTTCTTAACAATTTTTGCACAGCAGATAGAAATGGCAATAACTATTGCCGGTCTGTTTGAAGAAGTTAAGGCGCAGGCTGTAACTGACCCTCTGACAGGCTTGTACAACAGAAGGTATTTTGAAGAATACCTGAAAAAAGAAGTAAAACGCGCCCTGCGGCAAAAACAGCCTTTCAGCATAATAGGCCTTGACCTTGACCATTTAAAAGAAATTAATGACAAATACGGACACGCATACGGCGATCTGGCGATAAAAACAGTTGCCGCCGTATTGAAAAATAATGCGCGTGCCATTGATACCGCAGCACGTATGGGCGGAGAAGAATTTAACGTAATTCTCCCCGGCGTTGAATCACAAGGCGCCATGGTTGCGGCGGAAAGAATTCGCAAAGCTCTGGAAGATGAAGAACTTGATACAATCGGCCATATAACGGCTAGTATCGGAGTCGCAACTTTTCTGGAACATTCTGATAATATCGAAGATATTCTTGAATTAACCGATCAGGCAATGTACAGCTCCAAAAGAAACGGCAGAAACCGTGTTACGCTTGCAAAACCGATATCAGAAACAAGCTGGCAGGAAATCGCGATTAACACATTCACTGATATTTTATCCAGACATAATATTCCGATAAATCAGGATTTAACTGAAGAAATAAAAAATAAACTTAAAAATAATGAAAATGAAATTCCAAAAGAAGTTTTGTATTCGGTAGCCGATACGCTGACACAATCTTATAATCCGCTTCATCATAAAGGGACGGTTAAATCTAAAGTATTGCTTGCGGTGAGTCTTGCAAAACGTTTTGACCTGCCCAAAAACGATATAGATAAACTCAAAATCGCAATGCTTTTATATGATATAGGAAACCTTATGCTTCCCCGGGAGCTCTTGCAAAAAACAGCTCCTCTGACGGAAGAAGAACGAAATCATATAAAAGAACATCCGATAATTGCAGCAAGAGAAATTCTTCAGCCGATAAGCTATGTTCAGGATATTATCCCTATAATAGAACACCATCACGAAAACTGGGACGGCACAGGATATCCTTCCAAAATAGCAAGAGAAGAAATTCCGATGACTTCTCAAATAATCCTTATAGTAGATGCTTATTTTGCACTAATCGAGCCGAGAACTTACAGAGCAGAACTTACTCCAAAACAGGCTATTGAAGTTATCAGACAGGATGCGGGTAAAAAATGGAATACAGCTTTAGTTCAGGAATTTATTTCACTTATTGATTATGACATCTGATGAAAGAACAGGAATTTATAAAAATAATTAAATCAACACTTAATTCTCCTTACATAGGGGACGATTGCGCTTATCTGGAAGATTTAGGCATGGTAATAAGCCAGGACAGCCTTGTTGAAGATATTCATTTCAAAAAAGAATTTATAACACCATATCAGCTGGGTTACAAAACCGTTATGGTAAATATAAGCGATATCTGTGCAAGCGGCGCAGAGCCAAAATATATTACCATATCATTGTCCTTACCGAAAGATACGGATAACGAATTTATTGAACAGTTTTATAAGGGGGCAAAATATGCTTCAAAAAATGTTGAAATTGTCGGAGGAGATATAACAGGCAGCGACAAAATCTATATTTCCGCAGCTGCAATCGGCTCAACAAAAAACCGGAAAGTATCTTCAAGAAAAAATGCAAAAGCCGGATATAAAGTAATAGTTTCCGGGGAACACGGGAACAGCGCAACGGGGCTGAATCTTTTACTAAAAGATAATCACACCAAAGGGGAAATAAACAATAAATTTATAAAGGCGCATCTCATGCCGGAAGCTCAAATAGAATTTTCACGCAGGATAGCCGAAAATATCAAAGAAGATTACGCAATGATGGACACATCTGACGGGCTTGCGGATGCATTGTTCCAAATTGCAAACGCGAGTAATGTAATAATCAATGTTGATACAACAAAAATTCCGCATGACCTTGAGGTTGATATGCACACCGTACTATATGGCGGGGAAGATTATCAGCTTGTTGCGGCTGTACCTGAAAACTTATTGCAAAAGATTTTCGGTTATACAATAATCGGAGATGTGGAACAAGGTTCACCGTCAGTAAGATTTGACGGAATAATTTTAAAAGAACCCGAAAACAGTTTATTTAATCATTTTAAGGAGTAAACATGCACTTCAAAGTTAATGCAATAATACCGGCAGGAGGGACATCATCACGTTTCGGCAACAAAAATAAACTGCTTGAAAAAATTCAAGGGAAAGAGGTTATAAACGGAGGCGAAGCCTCTGACACAGATATTGAAAATAGAGCAAATATCGGCAAAGAGGTTATAAAATATACGGTAGAAGCCTTTGAGGCATCTGATGTTGATGAAATTATAATCTGTGCAAACAAAACAATTATTGAAGAATTAACAAGAATATTCAAAGACAGTCCGAAAGTAAAAATAATAGAAGGCGGACAAACCCGTCAGGCATCGGTTTATAACGGATTACATGCCTGTGAATGTGATTATGTGTTAATCCATGACGGAGCAAGACCGATGATAACAACTGAACTTATAAACCGCGCAATTGAAATGGTTAAAGAGAAAAAAGCCCTGACTGTTGCGACAAAAACAATTGACACAATAAAAGAAGTTGTTGACGGGAAAATAGTAAGAACGATTGACCGTTCTAAACTTTATAACACCCAAACTCCGCAGGCATTTGAATACAAGCTTATAAAAGAAGCGCATGAAAAATTATACGGACAGAATTTTACGGATGATGCGGGAATGCTTGAGGAATTAGGCGAAACAGTCTATATTTTAGACGGAAGTTACAAAAACATAAAAATAACAACCCAGAATGATATAGATATTGCAGCAATATATCTTGAAAAAAATAAAGTCCTTGAATAAAAACCAAGGACTTTTTCTTCACTTTCACCTAACCTACTTACCTTCTATAGGCTCTCCTTTTACCATTATGAGGAATCACTTTAACTTTTTTCACTGTACAATTTTTATCTATGCTGCAACAGCAAGTTGTTGTTTTGATAAATATTTTTTAGGATCATATCCTGCATCAGAAATCTTGTCGCATAATTCATTAAAATCTTTTCCGGAATAATCTTTTCCTTCAATTCTTACAACAAATTTACCGCTTTTATATTTAACTTTATCTGAAATTTCAAGTTCATCATCTTTCCAAATTTCACGCATATCATCTAAGAATGTCTTTTTTGCTTCTGTTTCAGCCTGTTGTTTTTTCTTTTCAGCTTCTGCTTTTTTATCATCTTTAGCTTTTTGAGCATCAGCTTTTTTTTGAGCTGCTGCATCATCTGCTTTTTTTTCATTTTCTGCTAAAGTTACCTTCTGGCTGATAGCCATAACTGCATTTTCTACTTTAGACTGATTAACAAATGTATCATCAAGTTCATCATAGGCTATTGTAAAATTCCCGATTAATTCTTTATAAACACCCAATTCTTTTGCGCGCTCCTCAAGACATTTTACAATATTCCATATAATATCTATATTATTTTTCGGATTGATTACTTTTCCGTCAGCACCGCGTTTATGTAATGAAGGATTCCACATCATTTCTTCATCAAATAATGTTTCTATTAAATTTGTATCTCCTGAATTATTTGCAAATTGTTCCTGCCATTTATTCAAAACAGCAGTTACATTATCTTTTGTAATTTTTCCGGTACCTGCTAAAATTGTTGAATAATCAGTTCCGACACAGCCTATAGCACCTTGATAAATAGACTGGCAGATTTCAAGGGCTTTATTTTCTGTTTCATTATCCAATTTCTGTTCTACAGGCATATTAGTATCATCTTCATCTAATGGTGTTGAATCTCCTCCATCACCATCAATATCATCTTCATGAATATCTTCTTCATCGTTATCCTGAGTTTCTAAGGTCTCCTTTATTTCTTCCATAATTTCTTTTGCAACTACTGCAGCTTCTTCCAACAAATTATTTATTTGTTTTGTTAATGCTTCTTTCTCTTCAGCGGAAGAATTCTGATTAATATTTTTAATTTCTTCTTTTAATGCTTCTATTTTATCTAAAATTTCCTGCAATCTTTCTTTTTGCTCATCATTTAACTCTTTAACAGTTATTACCCCGTTTATCTGAGATTCTAATGAGCTTAAATTACTTACAGCAGCAGACAAATCCCTGCTAGCTATGACATTAGCCATATACTGTCTGCCCTGTTCATACATATATTCACATCTTTGTTGCAGAACCCCTGGATTATTCATGTAATCTGACATTAAACTCATACTCCAGACATCTAAAGTCGGAAACGGAATAGACGGATCAACAAATGGCGAATATGCACTCATTGGTCTGTATAGACTATCAAATGTAAATGATGACATTGGATTAATCATTTTCTTAAATCCCCTTAATTTTAGATTCCCCGTATTTATATAAAGTAATTTTAGAATTATGAATTGCTCAAATAAAATAAAATTATTAACATTTCGTTACAAATAAATCGATAATATCTTTTGGGGAAATTGCAGGATTAATCTCTCTTATACAGGTAATAGAAGATGTATTTATAGGTTCATTAAATATTTTTTCAAGAAGCGTCTTATCATAATCATAAAGAATTGAGCCGTGCTGCAAAATATACCCTTCTTTTCTGAACTGGGCAGAGCCTATAAGTTTTTTCCCGTTACAGCATAAATCAGCACCCGTTGAAACTAACATACAATAATCAAAATGCCCTCTTGCGGGTTTACCGCCAAATTCAAGCTCAATACCTAATTTTTTAAATTTATCTATAAAGATTTGAGATATTTCTTTATAGGATTCCGTAACATTTTCACCATGCTCAAGACTTGATACAGGGCATACATAGCTGTAAGTTATTTCATTGTCATGTAAAAGTGCACGTCCGCCTGTCAAACGTCTTACAATATCAATATTGTTCGATTGCAGGAAATTTTCATCTATAAAAGCGATTTTTTGATTTCTCCCTAAAGAAACACATGCGGGCGACCACCCGTAAAGTCTGAAAATCGGTTCAGATAATTTATCTTTAATTGCATTTTCAAGCAGGTCTGCATCTTTTTGCATATTAAATGCACCTGTATTAATCTCAAAAGGCAAAAAAATCATTTATCTTTTTCTTCCCGTTTTTTCAAATCCTGTTCAAACTGCGAAAAAACCTCATTCCCGACAAATTGTTCAAGCGCGGCACGTTTTGCATAATAATCGGAATTTGCTTTCATCTGATTATCAAGAGCAGTACGGTAATAAGCATCTGTTACAAGAATAACCTCGCGCGGCATATCCTGAGAAAGCTCATAATTTTTCTTTCTTTCTTCCGTAATTTTTTCAAGCATTTTAAGCTTTTTTCGTGCAGTCATATAGTTATAATATAAATCTACGGTCTTTTGCTGCAAGTCCTCAATCTTTCTGACAAGAATAATCATATCGGCATCTGTTACTTTTGTATATTTGTAGTTAAGTGCCTTTGTATCCTGCGACATAATACCAAGAATGTTTCCACCGATAATGGAACCCGTTGCAAGAAGCGGGTTGCCCATACCTGCACCGACCAGCGTCGACATGCTGGCAATAGTAGTAAGAACTTTTTTTACAGACTTTTCATCCGGTTTGTCTTCATCAGGATTTGCCAGTTTATACAGTGCAAAGTTTATTGTATCGCTCTGACTTGCAGCACCCTGCCATAATACGGATAAATCACCGACCATATTTTCCTGATCAAGTTCCAAATCAGCAGCAACCTCTCTTGAAATCTGTTTTATACTCAAATCAGCATAAGTCAAATCAGACACATCAAACTGCTCAGCGTCTTTTTTCACGTATTCCTGATGAACTTTGTTTTCGGCCGGCGCTTCCATATATTCTTTTTCAGGCTCCTCTGACAGTCCTGTACGGTAAGCCGGAGGTTTTGGCATATTTAAGTCTTCGTATTTTATTGCAAAAGACGGAAGAGCAAGGGATATTAACAATGCAATTGCAATACATTTCTTCATTTGGTCACCGCCTTTTCTCCTACTAATGTGGAATTATAGTTGAACTGATAAAGATTCAGCTTATCCACAACTTTTTTGCCTGCAAGCCGCTGAAGCTCAAGATGGTATTTTTTTGCATTTTCCATATAATAAAATTCTTCAACCCTCATATTATCGTAAAGAGCCGATGATATGCTTATTTCCATCAAATCTTCTTCATCAAGCGCTTTTGCATAATTTTTGTTGTACAAAAGAAGTCTTTGACGTGTTTCTTTCAGCTGTGAAAGAGAGCTTTTATAATTATAATACGCCGTTATAATTTTATCCTGTAAATTTTCCACTAGCCCCGCAAGTTCTATAAGCTCTGTATCGGTAAGTGGAATTTCCGTCGGCATATTTTTTCTGTTAATCAGATTTTGCGCCAGACGCCCTGCTGCAAATGCTGAAGATTGAACCATATAATCAGCGCCGACTAAAGAAGGAGCAAGCGATGCTCCCGCCACAACAGCAGAAAGAGTTTTTGCCATCAATGATGAATGAATTCTTCTCTGACTTTCAGGCGTAGCAAGTTTTTTCAGGGCAAACCCTATAACCTGATTATTTTCAACAGTCCCTTTCCACAAATTTTCAATATCTTCAACATCCTTATCCTTCTGAAGTTTAATAAGTTCACTCAGCACCTGTTCATCATTTACAACAAGAGATTTTTTTGTTGTCACATTTGCTTTCGGCAATTCTATTTTCTGCGCCTCAACCTCCCCGAGCGAAACTTCGTCCGCTAAAACAGCCCCCCCTAAGAAAAATATTAACAGCCAGATTAAATACTTCTTCATAACAATTTTATAACACAAGCGCAATAATAAATCCAATGATTGATAAAGTTATACATCAAACGGATGTTCTTCAAACAGGCAGAAAATTTTATCATTAATTACGGAGGAGAAAAAGTGAGTTCTAATACAAAAAAACAAGATAACACTGTCGGAATTAAATTTTACAATAAGGCTAATGCACTTCGCCTTGAAAATTCTTATAAAGAAGCTGCTGCAAACTATTTAAATGCTATTTTAATTGACAGGAATAATCCTGAAAGTTATTTCGGGCTGGGGGTTTGCTATAAACATCTTAAACAATATGCAAAGGCGATTAAATTTTTTGATACTGCAGCTAAACTTCAAGATGACAACTACGAAACATTTTATGAACTCGGAATATGCCATCTTCTGGAAGGAATTCCCTGCGGAGCAATCAAAAATTTTGTACGCGCAATCCAAATTAATCCGGACAATCCTGACGCCATCCTGCAGTTGGGAATTGCACACGAACTCTGTGAAGAATATGATCTGGCCTTAATGATTTATCAGAAACTTATAGAAACCACTCCCGGCTATTTAAAAGCCTATGAGCATAAATCAACTCTTTTAATGAAATTGGACAAATATAAAGAAGCCTCTAACGTATTAAGTAAAATGCTAAAACTTAATCCGGATTACTATAAAGCTTATGCAGGAATAGGAATATGCTTTGACAAACTCGGGAAACAAATAGATGCAATAAGATATTACAGGAAATATCTTTCCTTGAAACCGTTTTCCTCTCAGGCAGATTTTATAAAAAACAGACTTGATAAAATTAAATACAGTAAACCTCAAAAAGAATACATGTCTGTTTGCAGGTAATTTATCAAAATTTTTGCGGATTATATTAAGTGATGTTACAAGATTGTTAAAATATTTGTCTTTTTTCCATATATAAAATACAATAATATTGGAGAAATTTTGAGGGATACAAGATGATATTAGAACAAGAGTTAAAGGGGAAAACTTTATCTCCACAAGAAGTGAGAAGTATTTTGAAAACCGACAATAAAGAAATTGTCGAACTTTGTAAACGCGCGTCTATTTTACCCAGAAAAAACAGCAAAGGACAAACTTACTTTTCTTATGAAGAAGTGAAAAATTTGAGGAAAGTTCAAGCTATGAAAAATGCCTCTATGCCGTCTGTGAAAGCTCCTGCAAAACAGCCTTCCGCTATTTTGAATATTCTCAACTCACTGAAAGAAATGGAAAATAAACTCAGCGACAGAATTTCTAAAGTCATTGACGAAAAACTTGAAGGTATGGATGAAGTTGTTGTTGAACTTATCAGATGCAAAACCGACAACGAAACTTTAAGACAAAAAATTATTGATCTTAACAAAGAAATTTATCAGCTGAAAAATGATTTGAATACATACAAACCTGTAGGCTTGGGATTTTATAAGAAAAAAGAAAAACATATCTGGGACTAATATTTATCTAAATCAGAAACTAAATAAATTAAAAGGGAATTTAAAACAATGGCTGTAAAAGAAAAAGAAACCGAAACATCTTTAAATGCAGATGAAAGAAGCAAAGCATTAAAACTTGCAATAGAAAAAATTGAAAAAGATTTTGGTAAAGGTTCAATAATGAAACTCGGTGATAAACCGACAGTTAATGTTGATGCTATCCCGACCGGAGCATTATCTCTTGACGTTGCGCTCGGTATAGGAGGAATCCCCAGAGGCCGTATTATTGAAATTTACGGGCCTGAAAGTTCAGGTAAAACCACTCTTGCACAGCACATTGTTGCAGAATGCCAAAAAAGAGGCGGGATTGCCGCGTTCGTAGATGCTGAACACGCACTTGATCCGGAATACGCAAGAAATTTAGGCGTTCAAATTGATGATTTGCTTATCTCCCAACCGGATACAGGGGAACAGGCTCTCGATATCACTGAAGAACTCGTACGTTCAGGTGCCGTTGATGTTGTTGTTGTTGACTCTGTTGCCGCACTTGTTCCGAAAGCAGAAATTGAAGGCTCTATGGAAGATCAGCAAATGGGGCTTCAAGCTCGCTTGATGAGCAAAGCTCTAAGAAAATTAACCGGTATTATCGGAAAAACCAACACTACAGTTATTTTCATTAACCAGCTGAGGATGAAAATCGGTGTTATGTACGGAAACCCTGAAACAACTACCGGAGGTAACGCTTTAAAATATTACGCATCAGTTCGTATGGAAATCAAACGTACCGAAGGAGTTAAAGGGGAAGACGGCGATGTCGGCAACCATGTAAGAGTAAGAGTTGTTAAAAACAAAGTTGCACCTCCTTTCAGGACAGCTGAATTTGATATTATGTTCGGAAAAGGCATTTGCAAAATCGGTAATATTTTAGACGTTGCAGTTAATCTTGATATAGTTAAAAAAGCAGGTTCATGGTTCAGCTTTAATGAAGAAAAATTAGGACAGGGCAGAGATAAAGCAAGAGATTTCCTGGCAGAAAATCCTGATATTTTAAATACTATTGAAACCCTTGTAAGAGAAAAACTGGCTGCAGTATAGTTTATTACGATTTGTAAAGAGGCTAAAACACTGTTACAGCAATAAATTTATTTAAAAGCATGTTTTTGGTACAATTTTATTAGCAACTAAAAACATGTTTTTACTTTATATACATACAATAAGTGTGGAAATCGGAGGTTCAAACCATTATGGATGTAAAAGCAATAAATAGTATTTCTAATTTAAACTTTAAAGGAAAAACAAATAATCACAAAAATAAAAAAATACAAAATAATTATCCGCAGCAAACATCACCAGCCTCTAAGGATTCGGCAAAAGCATTAAGAAATATGATGTACGGTCTTATGCTGCTCGGCGCAACAGCAGGTTCAGCTCCAATGATAACCAGCTGTGAAGATCAGTTTTCCGAAGCAACAGCACATGCAGAAGCTTATGCCTGGGCATGGGGCATAGGCGGAGGATGCGACAAAAATGATACAACTATTATTCACGATACAATAATAAATACTATAATTAAACCTATATATGTCAAGGAATATCCGTTCCATCTCGCAGATTCTTTAATTCGCCAGGGATTAAACATCGGAGTTGACCTCGACGGTCCTATTCCTGCAGACGAAAACAATGACGTTGCTTTTGTAGCATCAAAAGCACACAACAGATATGATGACAAATATTATGAAACCCATGTAGACAGCGTTGGTACAAATAAAAACACTCTTACGCTTGTAACAAAAGTTTTAGATTTCTATGAAAATCCTGAAAGTCCAAAAACTTCCTGGCTGAAAGCAGAAGTAACAGATGTCCCGGGAAGAGGTATTAAATTAACAAGATATACGTCAAATTCAACAACAAAACCGGAAGAATGGCAATGGAATTATGCCGGTTATGAAGTCCGTACAAACAATAGAAACGGACAAACAAATACAAAATCTGTTTTTGATAATAATGATAATTTAATTTGGAAAGGTGAATACAGAAGAGGTGAAAATCCAGGTACATTTATGTATGGAACCTTCGTATATGACGAAGATGGCAACCCATATCTTGATGAAGACGGTAACCCTCAGGTTGCATATTATGACTTTGATAAAGCAAAAATGTGGTCAGATAAAGTTACAATTGAACAAATCCCGACAGGAACAATAACATATTTTGATAAATAATAAAAAACACCCTCTTGAATAAAGAGGGTGTTTTAGTTATATAATATAAATTATGAAAACTCTGGCACAATTTATTCAACACAAAAGAGATGAAGCAGGATATTCTCCTAAAGGTCTTGCTAAAGAATGTAATTTACCTTTAACTCTTATAGAGGATATTGAAGCAGGTAAAGAATTATTTTTAGCAGTAACAGTAAGACAGAATCTTGCTAAAGTTTTGAAATGTGATCCGAAAGAAATAAAAGCTCTGGAAAAAGATTTTTCATCGTATACAATTTCTCAAGAAATAATAGACAGTCTGAAAGAACTTATTCTAAACGGAGCCCGAGGTCTTAAATGCCCTAAATGCGGTGCGCCTTTAATCACAAGGATTGCAAAACTATATGATTTAGAGGACAATTTAATGCTTCATCCAAAAGCGCATTGTTCAAAATGCTCATTCCATATAACAGAATAGATTGAAATTTAAATAAAATAGTTTTATAATAATAATTAACACTAATTAGCACATTAAAAATTAAATATGGGGACGTTTTGGATTTGACAGAATGTTTGGTTGGAACAAACTGCGAGTCCGAGCGCTGTTCTCGGTTATCAACGAGCAAACTAAATTAAATGCTAACAATGTAATTAAAGCAGACTTCTCTAGAGCGCAAGCTTTAGCAGCATAAGTCGGCTAATAGCTACTCATATTTCCCAGCTTGCCGGAGATATGGGTCCATTATGCAAGCGGCAGTGCATTGATGACGGTAAATGCATCAAGATAACCGTTAAAGGTTAGTGTTTCCGTAAAAAACACTTTGGATTATCCGTAAGGGTTTTGATATTCCCTGAATAATCCGAGAAAATTAATATCTACGCTCGTAGATGTTTGTTTAGATCCATTTTGGACAGGGGTTCGACTCCCCTCGTCTCCACCATTAAAATTCAGAGGCTTGTGATGGCCTCTTTTATAATACCAAATTTGCCGCACTGTGTGGGATTTCGTTGATTTCAGAGAATTTACTCGGTTCGATTTTTAGAGAATTTTCCCAAGTTTGCATTAAAATTCTCTTTGGGCAAATAAAAAGAGTCCTTTCTGAAATATAGATACAGGACAGTTTTTAGTATGTTTGGACAAAAGTTCGACTTTTACCATCCTGAGATGAGTACAACTTGTAAACGAATATTAGACTGTAAAAGTTATTAATGTAAATAAACCTATAGGATAATTATGAAAAAATTTATTATTACTTTGTTGTCATTATTATTTTTTTGTGTTCCTGCTATAGCAGAATACAAGCCTATTCCTGAAAATTTGAGCAAACAATACAAAACCGAAATCGAACAGATTATTGACGAAGAATATCCAATAGTTATAAAAAAAATTGACAATGAAGTTAAAGATGCAAAAAGAATAAGAGATAAAATTTTAGAAAGTGGTTTTAATATAGAAGATTATATAAATTTATCTCTTATTCCTGAAACTTGTATTCCGTCTTCTGATTTAGATTTGTATGGCAAAATGTTAAAAGTTAC
>CALUUR010000007.1 GCA_944324015.1 Candidatus Gastranaerophilales bacterium | reverse complement strand
TTTTTTGGCAAGTGGCAAAAAATCATGTGTTGTTGTATAATCAGCTTATGAAAATTTTTGAAGGTATGCACAAATATACTTGGCTTGAATTCGGGGTATGGTTTTTAATATTGTGTGCAGCTGTTGCAGCAATAAGAGTTCATCATTACCATAAGCAGAAAGAACTTGTGACATATCAAATATTTATGCCTGATGTTGACGGGCTTATAGTCGGTTCGCCCGTAAAATTTATGGGAGTGCAGGTTGGTTATATTGACAAAGTTAAAATAGTTTCAAATGATGTTTATTTGAAACTTGTAATAACAAAAGAAGGCCTTGAACTTCCTAAAGGTTCAATCGCAACTGTGGAATTTAACGGCATGGGCGGTTCAAAATCGCTGGAAGTTTATCCGCCGACACCGGAGAGTCTGGCATCAAATAAGATTATTGTAGTTCAGGATCCGAAAAGGCTGCATGATTCGTTAGGTCTGCTTAATGACATGTTTGATAAAATCGGTTCTATATCCAGCAGACTTTCATTTTTTGCGAAGGAAACAAACGGAGCAGACCTGAGTAAGGGAATTCATACTGTCGGAATTGAAAATAATCTGAATGTTTTAAATAAATGGATAGAAGAATTTAAGTTAAAAAAAGAACACAAAGGAGCAGGGAATTATGAATAAAGAAAGAGTCAGGGTAATCAATAACCCTGTTATTTTATTGAATTTATGTACAATGCGTGATAAAGATACGGACAGTCAGGGGGTAAGAATTGCAACAAGAAAAATTACAAGATGTCTTTTGTACGAAGCCGCAAAAAATCTCCCGCTTGTTGATAAAGAAATTACGACTCCTTTGACAACTTTTACCGCAAAAACCGTTGACCCTGATATAAATATTATAATTTCTCCTATTTTACGCGCAGGTTTGATTTTTACGGATGAAGCAATTGATATTCTTCCGCAAGCCTGTATAAGACATATAGGAATGTACAGGGATGAAAAGACTTTAAAACCTGTATGGTATTATAACAAAGTTCCTATGGAAGCTCCGAATCCCGAAAAATTCTATATTTATATTACAGATCCTATGCTTGCAACCGGAAATTCATTGATAGAAGCAATAAAGCTATATGCTGATAAAGGTATTCCAATTGAAAATATTAAAGTAATCTGTATTATTGCAGCGCCTCAGGGAATTGAAAATATTCAAAAACATTATCCTGATATTGAAATTATAACCGCTGCAGTGGATGATCATTTAAACGAAAAGGGTTATATAGTCCCCGGTATGGGCGATGCCGGAGATAGAATTTTTAACACTTAAACTAAAACTTTTATTTCTCCAACCCTGTCGCCATGCAGAGTTTTTATATTTCGGTCATATTCAATATCAGCCCAGTGAAGATTTTTTAAAACCTGTAAAACAACCATTTCTCTGGCTTTCATATCACAGTCGGCAATTTTTACAACAAATGCTTCCTCTGTTTCAATGTTAACAACGATACACAGCCCGCCTGCACCGACTTTTGCCGCAATACCGTCCGAATTTTCTATTATTTTAGTATCAGTCCTGTCCTCTCCGCCTATTATGTACGGATGGTTTAGAAATGCATTTTTAATCTTTTCATATTTCGGGTTGCAAAAAAGATTTAGATACCCATGCAGCATATTAGTTAATGGCATTGACATAATAGGCACGCCGCATCCGTCTTTTGTTACAGGATATTCATGCGTAAGCCGGCAGAGTTCTGTAATTTTAGCTCTTATTGCCTGCTGAAGCGGATGCTCGGGACTATCATAAGTTTTTAAATCCCAATTTTTCATCTTGCATAAACCAAGCATCATGATGTGCTTACCCGAGCAGTTATTCTGCAAAATATTTTCAGGAATTCCTGATTTCAGCATTTTTGCCTGTTCTGTTTTGGAAAGAGGTTTATGTAATCCGCATTTTAAATAGCTTTCATCCAATCCTATTTTCCTTAACAGACGCATTGCCGTATTAACGTGAATTTCTTCTCCGGCATGAGAGGCGCAGCAGATTGCAATTTCATCCCCTGTCATATCATAGAATTTATCCATTCCGAAGTCGATAATAAGGCTTGCCTGTAATGGTTTTGCGCATGATCGCAGGTAAAAGGGATAATTTTTTGCATCGCCTGTAAAGTCAAAAGCTCTGTCTTTATCAGACAGTACAATATATCCGTAATGTTCCTGTTCGACAAGCCCGTCTCTTACATATTCAACTAAAAGTTCAGGTTCTGTATTATTGCTGACCATTTCGTTTTACAAGCTCCAATAATTGCAGCATTTTTCGTTTTAGTTTAATATTTTCATCCTTTAATGCTGTAATTTCCTCTTCATACTTTTGACTGTCATTTGTATATTCTGTTTCAGGTTTTGGAACAGAATTGTAGTCAAGAATAAATCTTTTTTTAGCTTCTTCTTTCAGAATAAATAGAGATTTTAAATCATCTTCTGCGACAAATCCGAGTTCTACCATAATTTCACCAAATCTTTTCGGATTTCCGCTTTCTTGAGCATCTCTATGTGCAAGAATTGCTTGTTGAAGCTGATCAACAGTTATAACGCCTTTTTGTTTAAAATATTCACCGGTTCTGAATTTTCCGGCAATAAACCCTGCCATTGCGTAAAGTTCCAATGATTCGGGTTTTTTAATAAAATTCTGTTCAAGACACAGCTCATAATATTTAGCAACTTCTTCCATAGAAAGGAATGTATTAACCGAAATTTCAAGCATACTGTATTCATTCATACAGCATTGAAGAAAGTTGTAAATATTATTATCAAGTCCGTATTTACGTTCTGCTAATTCCGTTTTACCTTTAAATGTTATTGTAGGGACAAATGTTGCAAAAATTTCATCCGGATTGTTACGAAGAAATTCCTCGCATGATTTATCTTTCATTTCCTGCTCTAGTTTGAGGTACATAACGATTTTAACCCAGAAAGGCACATTGAAAACTTTTTCTAAAAATAATGCAAAAATATTTTTTTTCAAATCAACCTCTCAAAAACATCCATTGTATTTATTTATTATAACACATTTTATAATTAATATCAAGATGTATTACCTGAACGGGGAATTGAATTCTTCTGCTTTGTACTATTGATTTATTCAAATAAAAATTGTATTATTGGTTTATAACAGGAGATTATGGTATGGAAAAAGAGATGAAGAAAAAGGTTTCGATTGCGGTTATCGCAATTATAGGAATTATAACAACGATAAAACTGGCAATAATTTATTATAACGCAAATTTCAATCCTTATGCGCTTTCCAGTTTTTGTTCCGTTAATGATTTTATAGACTGTGACGGTATTGCAAAAACTACGGAAGCCCAGTTTTTAGGTATACCTCTTGCTTACTGGGGATTGTTTTTCTATGCATTCGTATTTTTGATGCTTTTTGCCCCAAAATTAAAAAATTTCAAACTATTTAAATTTATGGAAGTATTTAAAAACCCTCTGGATTATCTGGCTTCTTTAGGCTTGTTTGCTTTTATTATTTCAATGGTACTTCTTTGTTTAAGCCTGTTTGAAATTAAAAAATTGTGTGTTTTATGCGCATTTACATATATTTTGAACCTTTTAATAGGATGTATTGCAACGGATTTTAAAAACGGCGGTTTTATACATTCTATAAAACAGAGTGTAATTGACTTTTTAGATGCTATTAAAGTAAAAGCATATTTAATAGCTTTTATTGTTGTAATGCTTGCTGCAGCAGGTTGTTTAGCTTATACAAGAATATCTTTTGTATTTGCCCCGCAGGTTAAACGCCAGTATGAGTTAAAAGAATTTACTCATCCGAATTACAAAAAATATAATGTTAAAGGTAATATTTTAGGTGATGAAAATGCAAAGATAACTATTTATGTTTACTCGGATTACCAGTGTCCTATTTGTCCGGCACAAAATATTATGATGTATAAACTGGCAAAAGAAATGAAGGGAATACAAATTATACATAAAAATCTTCCTCTGGATACCGAATGCAATCCGTATTTACAGGCTCCTTTCCATCAAGGTTCATGTATTAATGCCAGATATGCAATTGCTGCTGAAAAACAGGGGAAATTTTGGGAAATGAACAGTATTTTGTTTGATAAAAAACCTCAGACGGAAGATGATATTCTGGGACTTGTAAAAAATATGAATTTTGACATTGGTAAACTTCAGGCGGATGCAAACAGTCCTGAAACCGCAAAAGAAATAAAGGAACAGATTAAATATGCTTATAATAACGGAATTAACGGGACTCCTGCAACGATAATCAACGGAAAAATTGATATCGGTATTAAACCGTATAATGAATACAAGGAAATGGTGAAAAAACTTGGAGCAGAAGAAAGATAAAATTGTAATTCATACATGCTGTGCAATATGCTCCGGATATCCCATATCTTATCTACAGGATATGGGACATCAGGTTACTGCATATTTTTATAATCCGAATATTTTTCCGGATACTGAATATCAAAAACGTTTGGAAGCAGAAAAAATTTTATGTTCTCACTTTGAATGTAATCTGGTTGAAGAAACTTATAATCCCGATGAATTTTTTGAAGCTGCAAAAGGTCTGGAAGGGGAGCCGGAAAAAGGCAGACGCTGTGACACATGTTTCGAATTAAGGTTAAGAAAGACTGCTGAATTTGCTAAAAAAAATGGTATAAATAAATTTACAACGTCAATTGTAATCAGCCCTCATAAGAGTTTTTCAAAGCTCTCTCAAATCGGGGAAAATGTTGCGAAAGAATTCGGGCTTGAATATATTGCAATTGATTTTAAAAAGAAGGACGGCTTTTTAAAAACCAATAAAATTTCAAAAGAACTAAAGCTTTACCGTCAGAATTACTGCGGATGTAAATTCAGCATAAGATAAATCATATATTTACATTATGATTATTATGAAAAATGTTATATAATAAAAATTGATTTATTGAAAATTTTTATTATAAATATTTATAAAGGAAAAATTATGAATAAAAAGATTGTCTGGTTATTATCTGTTTTTTTAATATTAACTTCAATTAATGCTCTGGCTGCCGGAGTTGACAAACTTGAACCAATAGGTAAAGATACGTCATCAGCCCGTGTAGCAAAGAGTTCAACATCTGCACGTTCAAATGTTAAAAACAGAACTTCTCAGAGTAAAAAAGCACCGGTTGTTCTTGATAAAGATACAGTTTATTACCCTAATGCAAATATAAACAGTGTGATTGCAAAGTATAAAGACGGTAACTATACGGGGTGTCTTCAAGAATTATTTTCTCTAATAAAGAAAGAGCCTGATAATGCTCTTGCATATTATTATATGGCTATGGCATATACTTATGTTGATATGGAAGCAGATGCTATAGAGGCATATGAAAAAGTTCTCGCTCTAAGCCCTAATACCTATTTGGCCGAGTATGCCCTTAAAGGAAGGGATTGTTTAACCGGCGGACCCGCCTGCCAGACAGTTGAATCTGAAGAACTTTCCGATCTTGATAAATTTATTTTGTCCCCATACGGTAACGGACTGTCTCCGGAGTTAAATCAGCAGGTTCAGCAGCACGAGTTGACTAATATTAAGGAAACTATAAACAAAAAAGAAAGACTTGAAGATAACGATGTTGAAAAGATAAAGAAATTTGATGATAAATATAAATCCTTTTCCATAGATAATGAAAAAATTGCACAGGTAAGCGACGAAGAAATTCTGCAGGCAGTAAAGACATTAAAAGATGCAGGTTTAAATGTTACACTTCAGGGAGATAATCCATATTCAATGCCTTATCAGAATCCGCAAATGGCAGAAATGAGCATGATGTTGGGCGGGAATAATAACAACGGGAATGCAATGATGAATATGGTGCCAATGCTTATGAGTCAGGCACAGAAGGGTGAAAATATAGACCCGCGTGTTATGCAGGCATTAATGATGAATTCTATGATGTCAGATTTCGGTTATATGAACAATAAAAATAATAATTATTAATTTATGAATTTGGATTATTTAAAAGCTAAAGAAATGTTATTGACAGATTTAGATAAAACCTGCCGGCAATTTTTTGCTCAGAATGGTTATGTTCTTGAAAATGCTTATTATGAGCTATTATCAGATAATATTCAAAAAGCCCGAAACCTTTTTAATATTGTGAAAAATAATGATATACGTGCTCACTGGGGTGATTTTATGATTTCTCTGATTGAAGGAGATTTAAAAGAATATCCTTCTTATTTTGAGTTGAGAAATTTTTTGGAAATAGATTTGAATATTTTATTGCATTATTTTAAAGGGGAATATGTAGAACAAATTATCAGATATGCTGATTTTATGTTTACTATTAATCCTGAAGTTCATAAGTTTATCGGGAGAGTTTTATATAATAACGGCTATAAAGAACAGGGTATGTTTTTTTTAGACAGAGCAAAGAGTTATTTTTATCATGATCCTGAATTGCATTATCTTTTGGCATATATTTACTTTAATGACAATGATTTAACCCGTGCTGAAAAAGCGGCAAGAGATTGCTTATACATATTGCCGGATTATTTCCCCGCTAAAAAGATGCTGGAAAATTTAAAGATATAATATTTGCGGCTTTTTAACATTTATGGTACATTTACGTCTACAGGAGATATTAAAATATGATTATAATAATGGAACGCAATGCAACAAAAGTTCAGGTGCAGCGTGTTATAGATTTTTTAAAAGACAACGGATTTGATATAAGGTTTAATCAAGGCCAGGTGCATACAGTAATAGATGCAATTGGCGATAAGACAACAGTTACCCCCGGCAGAGTATCTGCTTTTGAAGGAGTAAAAGAGGTTAAAATAATACGGGAACCTTTCAGACTTGCATCACGTGACAGAAAGCCCGAGGACACGGTAATCGAATTTGCCAACGGTGTAAAAATCGGCGGTAATAATAAACCTGTTGCGATGATAGGACCATGTTCGGTGGAAGAAGATTATGAAGGACTTTTGAAAGTAGCCCTTGCAGGAAAAGAAATGGGCTGTGAATTTTTAAGAGGCGGCGCATTTAAACCCAGAACTTCTCCTTATGATTTTCAGGGCTACGGAGAAAAAGCTTTAAAATATTTAAAAAGAGCAAGCGAAGAAACTGGTTTGTTAACCGTTTCAGAAGTAATGGACGCTTCTGATTTGAGTATGATGTGTGATTATGTTGACGTTTTGCAAATCGGTGCAAGAAATGTCCAGAATTTCAAATTGCTTCATGCTGTCGGAAGATGTCAAAAGCCTGTTATATTAAAACGCGGTCTTGCAAGTACAATCAGAGAATTTTTGCTTGCGGCCGAACATATTATGTATAACGGCAACCCGAATGTAATTCTTTGCGAACGCGGAATTAGAAGTTTTGACAGTGCGTTTACCCGTAATGTTATGGATATAGCTTCAATTCCAGTTATTAAAAAATATTCTCACCTTCCGATAATTGTTGATCCGAGCCATGGAACAGGCCAGAGGTATCTGATTGAACCTATGGCAAAAGCAGGGCTTGTTGTAGGTGCTGACGGAATAATGATAGAAGTTCACCACGATCCTGAAAATGCATTGTCAGATGGTAAACAGAGTCTGCCAATCCCGATGTTTAAAGAGGTTATGGGAAGAATAAATAGCTTTAACGAACATTTGCGATATGAAAGAGATTGTTTATCTGCAAATGTAAATTAAAAAAGAAACCTTAAAGTTTCTTTTTTTACGTATTCCTCTGGAAAAAACCTGCGATTTCTTTATGCGGGAAAAATTTTACAATCGGCCGTCCATGCGGGCAGGTGTACGGCATTTTTGTTGTCCGCCATTTTTTTACTATTTCTTGCATCTGCCATGTGGAAAGCTTTTGACCGGCTTTGACAGAAGCTTTACAGGCAGTTGTAATAAGAATTTTTTCTTCCAGTCTGTCAATGCTGCCGTCAATATTTTCTAAAATATCCGCTAAAATTTCTTTAGGATTTACTTTGGCTATCATCTGCGGGACTTTTTTGAAGATAAGTTCGTTTTCTTTTAGAAACTCTATCCCGAAGCCGAATTTTTCAAATTTTTCAATATTTTCTTTGATAAGCTCTGCTTCAGTACTTGATACGGGAATAACATCAGATACAAAAAGCATTTGTGATACTATATTTTTTTCTGACATAAGTTTTTCGTAAATGTATCGTTCTTCTGCGATATGCTGATCAATAATTTCAAGTCCGTCTTCTTTTTCAACAAGGATATAAGTGTTTTTGTACTGTCCGATAATATTTTCTTCAGGTTCCGGTGTTTTTTCAACAGGCACAAAAATTTGGCGCTGTTCTTCCTGAGGCTGCAGGTTATGTTTTTCTTCTTCGGTTTCCATCATTTTGTCGGAGATATAAATTGTATCTTTATCTTTGTTAAAAATAATCTCTCCGGAGCTTTCAAGTTTTGGCTGTACAAAATCAATTACATTCTCTGTTATACACGGCATATCAGGGCTTACAGGTTTTGCCTGCTGTCTTTCCACATAATTCATCAAACCTGCTTGAATAGATGTGTATATAAAATTAAATACCTGATTAGGATTTTTATATCTGACTTCTTTTTTGGTCGGATGAACATTTACATCAACATCTGACGGCGGGATTTGCAGATTAAGAACGATAAAAGGATATTTCCCGCTTGCAATAAGGCTTTTGTATGCGGTATCAATTGCTTTTTGAAAAATAGGACATTTAACTGTTCTTGAATTTATATAAATATGGTAGCTTTTTTTGCTTGAACGTGTGTAATCGGGAGTGCTTACATAACCGCTGATTTTCAGATTAGACAACTCATCCGTTTTCAAAACCTCTTTCAGATTTGAGATTACGTCAGCTGAATAAACTTCCTTAATTGTTTGTAATAAATTATTTTGTCCTGTTGTTTTAAGAACTGTTTTTCCGTTCTTTTTCAATTCAAGCGAGCACTCAGGGTGTGCAATAGCAAGCGATTGAATTAATTCCTGAATGTATGAAAATTCCGTATTTGAACTTTTCAAAAACTTAAGACGTGCGGGGAGATTATAAAACAAATCTTTTATATCCATAATAGTTCCGACAGCACAGCCAGTTTCAACCTGTTTAACTTCGGAATTTTCGCATTTAACTTTTGTTCCGGTTTCAAAATCAACGGTTCTTGTTGTACAGGTAAGTTTTGAGATTGATATAATACTTGAAAGTGCTTCACCCCTGAAACCAAGTGTATGGATATCAAATAAATCCTCATCGGTTGCGATTTTGCTTGTTGCATGTTTAGAAAATGCAAGAATAATATCATCAGGATGAATTCCGCATCCGTTATCGGCAACCCTTATATCGCGGCAGTCATTGTTTATTTCAATGCTTATTTTTGTGGCGCCTGCATCAATAGAGTTTTCAACAAGTTCTTTTACAACGGATGCAGGGCGTTCAATAACTTCGCCCGCTGCAATCTGGTTTATAAGATGTTTTGATAGTTGTTTAATCCTCGCCATACACAAAAAGCCCTCAATCTTAATCTCAATCTACATCAAAAACAAATTCATCTAAATGTTTGATTACAAATTTGAAACATTTCTATATGATAAGGACGTTAAGGCTATAAGACGCTAAGACGATAAGTCTTTTACATATTAATATCAGGGAGAATGGGACTTGGGAAGAATAAAAACTAACACTAAATTAAAACCTTCTAAAAAAGCTGATTTGCAGGTCGTAAAACCTGTCAAAACAACAAAATACAGTGATATTGACTTGAATAACTGGAAAGCTTATGACCATGTGAAAACCGATACTTTGTGGGAATTCCCGACACGTCTGAAAGAAGGCGGTCATTCTAACGAATATCACGGAAATTATATTCCACAGATTGCACAGCAGCTCTATGAAAGGTTTACAAAGAAAAATGATGTTGTTCTTGACCTGTTTTTCGGCTCCGGAACATCCGGTATTGAAGCTGTTAATATGGGCAGACGCTGTATCGGGGTTGAACTTAAAGACGAGCTTGCAGAAAGCGTATCCGAGAAATTTACACCGAAACAGCTTGTAACGGATGTAAGAATTATATGTGCGGACTCTGCATCAGAAGAAGCTAAAGAAAAAGTTCAGGCAAGCCTTGATATTATGCGAGAAGAAAAAGCCCAGTTCTTAATTCTTCATCCCCCTTATGATGATATTATCAAATTTTCGGATAAAAAAGAAGATTTATCAAATTGCGATACTACAGAGGAATTTTACGACCTGTTTGAAAAAGTCGCTAAAAACGGTTACGATATGCTCGAAAAGGGACGTTTTGCGGCATTAATAATCGGTGACAGCTACAAAAATTCCGAAGTTCAGCCTCTTGGTTTTGAATGTATGGCAAGAATGATGAAACTCGGTTTCAGACTTAAAGGAATTATCGTAAAAGACATTCAGGGTAACGAACGCGCCAAAGGCAAAACCGCAAATCTATGGCGTTACAGAGCGCTTGCGGGCGGGTTCTTTATATTTAAACATGAATATGTAATGGTGTTTCAAAAAGCATAATTCATCATACTATAGAAATTTTGAAAATATTTTTTCCGACAGTTGCTTTTGAAAGATTTTTGGCAAATTTTATAAAATCTTTTGCGGGTTTGCCGTCTAAAATATTAAATTTTATAATTTTATTTTTATTTTCTTTTATGAAATTTATAGTGCCGCCGACTATATCATCGTGTGGAATTTTATGCCCCCATTCAAGAGTTGAGGATATTTTATTTCTTAAAAGATAAGTGTAAAAATATTCTTTTGAATTTGTTATTTTTTTTCTCAGAATCGATTGCGATAATTCTCTTTCGTTTGGACGTAATGTTAACCCGTCTAAAAACTTATTTTCTTCAATGTATTTGAGAATTTCGTACTTTTTAATAAATTCTTTTTCATTTATGCTAAATATAGTAGGCTGTCTTAAAAATGTATTAAGAATATCTGAAGTCGGGATATTTAATTTATTTGAAATTGTATAAATTTTTTTCTTTATTGTTTCCGGTTTTGTTACAAAAATTGTTGGATTATTTAATGCGCAGCGTAGATATTCTTCACCGGAAAGTCCGTAATTTTCAAACAATTTTACTGTAGTTCTGACATTTTTTTCTATCGTATCCGGTGATAGTGAAAATAAACTCGGACAGTGCAGTACGGCTTTGAGATATTTTTCTGTTGTAAGTCCTTCAGTGTTAAATCTTTTTACTGTCTCTCTTACATTATGTTCCATAGTTTCCGGTTTGTGTACCAACAGAAAAGGATGCCGTTTGGAAGCTTCAAGACATTGTGCATATGTAAGGCTTTCCCGTGCAAATCTATCTGCTAATCCTTGAAGATTAGTTCTGTTTACTTCTGTCAGTTTGTTTTCATTTATACGCTTTGAATAATTTTTTCTGTATTGTGAAGTATTTCCGTTAAATGTAATATTATTTGTATAAAAATTTATTTTCATACTACAAATAAAACGGGTAAAAATTTTTTTTGCTAGAATTTTAAATTTTTTACAACACGCTGCATAAGCTCATTCCAGTTTTCTTTTGGCCCGAGCCTGAAAAGTTTTACGCTGTCATACCAGTCGCAGCGGGATAAATCCATATGCCACCGCCAGTTGTAATTGTACGGCAGAAGTATAATGCAGGGTTTGCCCATCGCTCCTGCAAGGTGAGCTAAAGATGAGTCGCTTGATATTACAAGGTCTACGTTCTCCAGTGCTCCCGCAGTGTATGAAAAATCCTTGAAACTTTCAGCAAGATTTGTTATGTCATATTTTGAGGCAAGTTTTTCAAATTCTTCTGAACCTTCAAATGTTTGAGCGGAATATATTTTTACATCAGGAAGATCAAACAGCGGAGAAAACGCTTCAACATTAATTACCCTGTCTGTTTCGTAATAGGTGTTTCCCTGCCATTTTATTGCAATTTTGAATTTATTATTATTGAAAAATTTTTCTTTGTAATATGTTATTTTTTCAGGTGCAGCTTTGAGATATTTATCGTGATTCATAAACATTTCTTTGTTATCAAGCTGCAAAACGTACGGAATACTTAAGAACGGGATATGGTAATCAAAATTAATTTTATTTTCTTCATAGAATACATCCATAATATCTATGTCCGGAAAATTATCCCTGAAAAGTTGTGCAAGTGCTTTTTGAGGTTTCATAATAATTTTTTTGCATCGTTTTTGAAGTTCAGGTAAATATCTTGCAAACATTATCATATCGCCGAATCCGGCTTCGTAATATGTGTAAAGAGTTTTGTTTGAAATATCTTCGCCCTGCCAGATGTGAGCTTTTTTCATTAAATTCGGATAGGTTACCTGCTGTGAGGTTATAGCCGTATTTCTGCATAGTCTGTTTTCAAAAAATTTCATTCCGTTTTCGTAATTTTTAAGCCTGAAATATCCGAGTGATATAAAATATAAAACCTCTTTATCATACGGATTAATTTCAAGACATTTTTTGAAAAATTCTACGGCTTTTTCGGGTTTATTCAAAAATAAATAAAGACTTGCAAGATTAAATAGAGCCTTTTCAGATTTCGGGTTTATTTCAATAGCTTTCAGGTAGGACTTTTCGGAGTTATCATATTCGATATTATTTTTGTAGGCAAGAGCCAGTAAAAAATATATTTCAAAACTGCCAAAGCCGCCATTTACTGCTTCTTCGAGAATTTTTATTGTAGATTGAATATCATTTCTTCCATTATAAACCCTTGCAAGATTTTCATAAAAATAGCTGTCTTTTTTCAAAGTAAGAGCTTTTTTTATATATTCTTCAGCATCAGAAAGTTGATTTTGCGAGAGTTTTATAAGACCCAGGAGATTTAATACTTCGTAATTGTTTTCAGAGGTGTTTAAAATTTGCGAATAAATTTTTTCGGCTTTTTCCAACTCTCCGTTTTGATGGTATTTAAAGGCTTCATTAAGTTTTTCTTTTTCTGAAACAGTCATAAATTATTATATACAGATTTCTTTAAAAAAATCAAAAAATCTCATGCATTTAAAGGATAAAATCTGAAAAAATATGGTTTATTCTTATAATGTACATCAAAGGCATGCCCAAAAATATAAAAGGCATGGTGTAGAAGGGACAATATTACAAAATATTAACCAAACTTGAAGAAATGTTAATTTCCCTGAAACCATGATGACATCATGGTTTTGGCGGAAAAAATATTGAGGAGGAAAGGTTAGAAATAAAAAAGTTGTCCGCGTCTGATGTATAGAGTACAATTAATACTATATTCAACTTCTTGTAGAGGTAGGATGATTATTCATGCAAAACAAAGTTAGACAAAATCTTTTACAAATACAGGAAGACATCGCACCTTATAAACCAAATATAATTGCAGTGACAAAGTATTTTGACGAAACCGCAATAATCAATGCATATAATGCAGGATTAAGAGATTTCGCAGAATCAAGGGTAGTTGAAGCTGTTAAGAAGATTGACAATCTCCCCTCAGATATACGGAATAATTCAAGATTTCATTTTATAGGACATCTTCAAACCAATAAGGTAAAAAAAGTTGTAGGAAAATTTGATTATATCCATTCTGTTGACTCGCTGAAGCTTGCAAAAGTTATATCAGAAGAAGCTCAAAACGCCGGTAAAAACCAAAATATTCTTCTAGAGATTAATATCGCTGAAGAAGAACAAAAGTACGGTTTTTCCGAAAACGAAATTTTCGATGTATTTATCTCTTTGAAAGAACTTCCAAATATAAACATTGCAGGTTTGATGTGTATGACGCCTCTCGGGGCTTCTGAAAAAACGCAGGATGAAGTATTTTTTGAGATTGCTGAAATTAAACAAGGACTTGAGAGCAGGTTTAATTGTAAGTTAAGGGAACTGTCAATGGGAATGAGTCAGGATTACAAAGAGGCAGCTAAATATGGTGCAACGATGTTAAGGATTGGTAGAAAATTATTTAATTAAAGTAAGATAAACGGAGGAAAAACGGTGGCAGCAGTAACAGACAAAATTAAATCAGTAGTGGATTTTTTAGTAAAAGGATTTGAACCAAGAGAAACTATTTTTGATGAAATGGCTCAGGAAGTGGAAGATGATTATCCTGTTCAGGATAATTTAGCAATTGACCCTTCATATTCTTATCAGCCGGCAGTTGATAGAACTAGTGAACTTAAAGTAGTTAATCATCCAAGTTTCAAAGGTTATGAAGTAAAGGTTATGGAACCGAGATCATTTGAAGATGCTGCAACAATTGTTCAACACCTCAGAAACAGAAAGACCATCGTTTTAAACCTTCATCTTTTAGATAAAGAACAATCACAAAGAACAATTGATTTTGTCTGCGGTGCTGCTCATGCGCTTGACGGCAAACCTCAAAAAGTGGGTGATTTGGTTTTCGTATTTACTCCGAGCAATGTGACTTTGTCCGTTGATGTTTCCGTAAACCAGAACAAATTTAATGACTCATTGTGGAGAGCTCCTTTACAGTAAGAACTGTACTTCACAATAGAGTTTTATTATATGAGAAAGAGAGAGATAGTTGAATATGAGGTGCTTTAGCACCTCTTTTTTTGTAAAGTTGTATCAAATTAAATATCGTGTTATATTGGCTTTGTTATGGAAATGAAAAATTTTGCAATTTGTTTTAACCAGAATGTCGTGAATTCGGTTGAAGTAAAAGACAAACTTTTAAATATTTTATTCACAAGAGGGATTAGTGCCTCAGCGCTGAATATTGATGAACTTAAAGACGGGTTTGATTTCGTTTTTGTAATCGGCGGTGACGGTACAATATTAAAAACTGCAAGATTTTATGCAAAGTTTCAAACACCTGTTTTCGGGATAAATCTTGGCAGACTAGGATTTCTGTCTCAGTCCTCAAAGGAAGATTTGGAAAAATCAGTTGATAAAATTCTTGAGGGAGAATTTATTGTAGAAGAAAGAATAATGCTTCAATCAGGAAATTATACTGCACTGAATGACTTTGTTTTAAAGTGTTCTTCAATGGGGCGGACTTCCAAGTTTATTTTAAAAATTAACGGAAAACCTGTGTGCGACTATTTGGCTGACGGAATAATTATTTCAACACCAACAGGTTCAACTGCATACGGCCTGTCTGCCGGCGGTCCTGTTTTGACTCCGTCTTTAGAAGCGTTTGTAATAGTACCTATATGTCCTCATACTCTTACCGCTCGTCCGCTTGTTATCTCTGACAATGAAAAAATTACTGTCTGTGTGGATGAAGCCAAAGAACACTATTTGTATGCTGACGGGCAGGAAAATATTCTGTTTAATAAAGAAATTAATATTGAAAAATCAACTTTAAAAGTGAAACTTGCGCTTCTTGAAAATTCAGATTTTTATTCTGTGTTAAGCGACAAACTCCACTGGGGCGTGCCTCTTAATTATAATTATTAATTTTTGTTCATAATTTTTGATTATTTCTTGTACTTTTTTTCTATTTAAAATAGTATGTTATTATACTATTGTAGATGTCTAATTATACAATTATATAAAGAGGTAAAAAAGTGGAAAATTTCGTATCAGATATCTTTGCTAAAAAAGATGAAACAACAAGCAATGATCAAGCTCAAAGGTCTCCTGTTAACCCTACAAAAATAAAAGTTATAGGTGTTGGCGGCGGCGGTGGTAATGCCGTTAACCGAATGATAAAAGCCGGACTTTCAGGTGTTGAATTCTGGTTAATGAATACAGATTTACAAGTTTTAGAATACGGCCAGACCAAGAATAGAATTCAATTGGGTGCTAAATCTACAAACGGTCTTGGCGCGGGTGGCGATCCTTCAGTAGGTGAAAAAGCAGCAGAAGAAGCTCAACAGGAAATAACAGAAGCTTTAGACGGCGCAGATATGGTATTTATTACTGCCGGAATGGGCGGCGGAACCGGTACCGGTGCTGCTCCTGTTGTTGCTAAAATCGCTAAAGAATTGGGTATTTTAACAATTGCAGTTGTTACAAAACCGTTTACATGGGAAGGAAGAAAAAGACAAAATCAGGCTAATCAAGGTTTGGAAAAACTTAGAGAAGCTGTTGATGCAGTTATTGTTGTACCAAACGACAAATTATTACAGGTTGTTGACAGGCAGGTATCTTTAACTGAATCCTTCATTATTGTTGATGAAGTTCTTTTAAGAGGTGTTCAGGGTATTTCTGACATTATTACGGTTCCCGGACTTATTAACGTTGACTTTGCCGATGTTAAGTGTGTTATGCAGGCTTCAGGTTCAGCCCTTATGGGTATCGGCCGCGGCCAGGGGGAAGGCAGAGCTGTTAAAGCTGCTGAAATCGCTATCAACTCGCAGCTGCTTGAATCTTCAATCAACGGTGCAACCGGTGTAATTGTTAATATTACAGGCGGTCCTGATATGACTTTACATGAAATTTCTGATGCTGCAAATATTATTCACGACGCAGTTAACGATGATGCAACTGTTATTATCGGTACTGCTGTTAATGAAAATATTCAGGGTGAAATTCAGATTACTGTTATCGCAACAGGTTTTGAGATGAAAAATCAACAGCCTGAACCGAAGACTGATGTGAAACAATTAAGCGCGTCTGATTTCTTTGCAGGAACATTCAATAACAATTCTTCTTCTTCTTCTTCAATGGGACAATCCCAGATTAGAAGATCTTCAATGCCGGAAGTTTCACCAAGCTTTACTAACATTGAAATTCCTGATTTTTTGAAGAAATAAATCACACTAACAAAAGCTGGAATATGAAAAAGATAGAAAGAGAATCGATTGTTTAATCGGTTCTCTTTTTCTAATCTGTAACATAAACTGCATATTATTACAAATTGTAAATATAAATTTAAAATGCCTGAGAACCTGCTATACTGCCTCATAGGATAGGATAGGATAGGATGTGGATGGGGAGTTTTAGTCAATTTTTCCTTCAAAAAAATTTTATTAAAAGCATAGGGGATATTACCAATTAAGAAAAAGAAAAAAAAGATTTAAGTCTGCGGTGAAGATAACTATCTTTGTCGTGCAAATAAATCTGGCAAAAAATTATAAATGACCGTTGGGTTATTGGGGATATTTAGTTAAGATGAAAACAGAAAGGGGAAATTAAGATTATGTCTAGATGGCAAATTGAAGGAAACGCTGATTATTACACAAGGTACAGAAATTATGAAAATTATTTAAGAGCAAATGCAAACAGATTAGGGTTATCGACTGAACAAGTTACAGAACAATTAGGTCGTTATGCACAGGGTTTGCAAGACAAAATGCAGATAGAGCCTGAAAGAATTCAGGTTGGCAGAGACATTGCAAGAAACCCGCAGGCTTATGGAGTTATGAACCCTAATAAGGTTACTCAAAATCTTGAGGATGCTCAAAAACAATTGCAAAAGTTAACTACTGAATTGGGAAATGGTGCTACATCAACTACATATTTGGGAACAACGGAACAACTCAGAGAAGCTGCGCCTCTTGGTAATACTGCTCCTGAAATTCCTATGAAGTCAGAGTTTGAAAAAGTTTTTGAAAAATCTCAGTTATATAAATCAACAGGTGGAAATTCCGTTGATAAATTAGGAAAAAGAAAGCAAAAAGAAATTGCAGAAGAAATTGAAAAATTAGCAAGGTTAGCTAAAACACCAGAAGAAAGAAAACTCTTAGAAGAAAGAATTGCAAAATTCAGAGGCGGGAATGATCAAGTTTTATTTAACAAAGTTTTACAAGAGAATACACCTGCAGCAGCAGAGACTCAAGTAAAACCACAGGTAGCTGCAGAGTCAAAACCTCAGGTAGCAGCAGAACCGAAACCGCAAGCATCAATTGAGGCTAAACCAAAACCAAAGGTAAAAGCAAAATCAACCGGATTTTTATCAAAAGTTAAAAATGCAATGAAAGGGAAAAAAGGTAAGGCTGCATTAATAGCTGCAGGGGCTGCAGTATTGGTCGGAGCAGGTATAGCATTATTTGCCGGTAAAGATGATAAAACAGTAAATAATGAGAAAGTTTTGCCGCAACCTACTCACGATGAAGAGCCGATACCATCTGATACTGTACCGGAACAACAGCCGGTTGAACCGGTTGTTCCTACTCCGCAGCCTGAACCGGTAATTGAACCAGAACCTGAATATGAAGAATATACAGTTAAGAAAGGTGATCATTTCTGGGGTTTGGCTAAAAAAGAATTAATAGAAGCTCATAAAGATGACCCGAATTACAAACCGTCAGACAAAGAAATCCTTGAATTGGCCGAACAAATAATGGAAGATAATAATTATGGCTTCGATGACAATCACTGGTATTCTGATCCGATGTTAATGCCGGAAGATGAAATTAGAATTCGCAAAGTTGCATAATTTCAAATTACATAATTAAAAAGCCTCTCATTAGAGAGGCTTTTTGTTATAATTTCGCTTAGAATCGAATCCAAACTTAGTCTTTAGCGTGGCCTGCTGTTCCTAATACGTCGCGCATTTTGTGCATAACCATTTCTTTAACAGCAGTTCTGCCCGGTCCCATATATTCTCTCGGGTCAAATTTTTCAGGATGTTCAACAAAGAATTCTCTGATTGTTGAAGTCATTGCCAATCTCAAGTCTGTATCGATATTGATTTTAGCAACACCGTGTTTAGAAGCGTAGTTAAGCATTTCTTCAGGAACACCTTGTGCATCAGGCAACTGACCGCCGAATTTATTACATTTAGCAACGAATTCAGCAGGAACAGATGAAGAACCGTGAAGAACTAACGGATAATCATATCCTACAACTTCATTTACAGCTTTTTTAATTTCTGCAAGTCTTTCAAAGTCTAATTTAGCTTCCCCTTTGAATTTGTAAGCACCGTGAGAAGTTCCGATAGCAACAGCCAAAGAATCGCAGCCTGTTTCTTTAACAAATCTTGCAGCTTCTTCAGGGTCTGTGTATGTTGAATCTTTTGCATGAACTTTAACATCATCTTCAACACCTGCAAGTTTACCGAGTTCGGCTTCTACAGAAACACCGCGTTGGTGAGCATAATCAACAACTTCTTTAGTTACTCTGATGTTTTCTTCAAGCGGGAATCTTGAACCGTCAATCATAACAGATGAAAATCCGCCGTCGATACAAGCTTTACAAATTTCAAAATCTGCACCGTGGTCTAAGTGTAAAGCAATAGGTACAGTAGTTGTAGCTAAAGCAGCTTCAACAAGTTTGATTAAGTAAGTTTGGTTTGCATATTTTCTTGCGCCTGCAGAAACCTGTAAAATGATAGGTGATTGAGTTTCTTCAGCAGCTTCAGCAATACCTTGTAAAATTTCCATGTTGTTAACATTGTAAGCACCGATAGCATAACCGCCTGCGAGTGCTTTTTTGAACATTTCTCCTGTTCCAACTAATTTTCTTTCACTCATTTGAGTTCTCCTTCTTTTATACTATATCCTGACAAAAGTCAGCTTTTAAACAGAGATATTACAATAGCAGGTTACAACAAACAAAAAAAGGGCGCAAGTGTAAAGAAATATTAATATCGTATATACTATTTTACAAAATCTGAAATGACTTGCTATAATACGATTATAGGGGAATTAATGAAAATACGGCTGTCAAAAAATATTTTGACAAGTCTTAATTCTATATACAAAAAATGGTGAAAATAAAATATAAAGTGGGGTAAATTATTATGACTATTAGACCAATTACATCAGTATCATTTAAAAGTAATTACAACAAGTTAACATTTGAAGGCAGAAAAGATAAACAAAATAATCACAGACCGTCCTATGTTTCAAACACAATAAAATCCATACCATTGGCTGCAATAATAGCCATGAGTCCATTAAATACTAGCCTGAATGTGTCCGCTCAAGAACCGGTGCAAAAAGAACTTGTTATGTCAGGAAGAGTAAGAAATGCCACTCCGCCTAATGCTGTTGGTAAATACGGTGAATGTGATATTGATTTTATAAGTACTGACGGAAATAATAATGATGCAGAGATTATACAATTGATGTTTTTTGACCCTCAAAAAGGCAAGCAGCTTATCAATGGAGTCAGAACTGAATGTGAGTATACTTATACAACGACTATGGAGCTTAAAGCTCTTGAACGATGTAAAGAAATAAGAAAATATGATGGTGCTCCCGATAAGCTGAGTGAACGCTATTTTGTCGCAGGTCCGGGCTCATATGCAAGATCATATTTTTATGATTTAGATGGCAACTGTTATAATACCGGTAATTTTGATAGAAAAGGCACTCAAAAACAAGAAGTAACAAAAGAGTTTTATGACTATCTTGCAAATTTGTTAAAAGATGCTGATATGGTTGAATATAAGACAACAACAAAAACTATTGACGGAGATGAGGAAACGGATCAATTTTTAGATGCTCTTACTGGAGGTAGTTTTTATTAATTTGTAAATTTTTGTAAACATGAGAAAACATGCTGAAATCCATGGTTTTGGCATGTTTTTATATTGGTAAGAGAGAAATTAAGAGAATTATAATCATGTCAGTTGGATTTAATAATACAAATTATAATATTAATACAGGAGCTGTTGGTTCTACCAGACAGTCGGTTAATTCGCACTCAATATCAGGCAGCGGTTCTAATGCCGCAATTGACATGGTAGATGCTGAAAAACAGGAATTATTAAAACGTTTAAATCTAACTTCTGATGAATATGCTGCAATTGTTAAGAATAATCGTGAATTTCCGACTTTAGATGAAGCAAAACAATTAGAAATTGTCGAACAATATAGAGAAAAACAAATCTCTGCTCCGACTGAAATATCTGTCAAAGAAGACGCACAGGTTGCTTCTTCAGAATTTGATAGAGCTGTATACAATTCAAAGAGTAAAGACGAAAAGTTTGATAGTTTAAAATATGAATTTGCAAAAAATATATTTATTTATGGCATCAAAGACAAAGACGGAAATACAGTTGCAGGTTTGACTCCTCATTCTGTGGAAGAATGGAATAACATGTCAGAAGCTCAGAAACAACAGTTTATCACTCATTTGATGGATGGTATGAAGAATGATGCTAATTTACAAGAAATAGGAAAATCTATCAAAAATTTTGCCCAAGGTATGTCTGAAAATGCGCAAATTGGTTTAATAGATTCAACTATGCGTACTGTTCAGGTCGCAAATTCTAAAAATTTATCATTTTTAGAATTTATGGGTTTAGACGAATATGCCAAAATAGATGCAGTAGAAGAGTATTTAGACGCAAACAAAGATACTTTAAATTCTAGTGATGAAACTTATTTAAAGATAAATAAGTTTCTTAAATCAGAGATGATTAAATCTCTAGAGAATCGCGGTGTGGGTTTACGTGAAGAACCTTCTATGTCAGAGGTAGCAGAATATGCACGCCTGTGTAACCTTGATCCTACAGAAGAAGCTTTGCGAAAATTAAAGACTAAAAAAGAACAATCCGGCCTGTCTAAGGAAGAAGAACAGTGGTTTAAAGAATTAAGCAAATTTGATACCGGTAATGGTAAACATATTATAGAAAAATCAAAAGCTTCTAATTTAATAGAATTACAAAAAGAATTCGACGAATTAAATGAAAAAATGACATCCGGTCAAAGTATTGACCAAGGCAAATATAATACCCTTTTGAAATATTTATCTTCAGATGAAGCAAAATATTTACGGGAAGAAGTTATTCCTAATTTACCTCAGCCCGAAACCGATTATGAAAAAGGTATTGCATCTGAAATAGAAGAATTAAAAAGCAACCTAACGGCCTACATAAATGACAGCAGATTAATAAATGCATTTACTAATAAATACATTGAAGACAAAACTTCCAGTATGAGTCAGGCTGAAAAAGAAGAGTATATTCGGACTTTTCTTAAATTTAACAATGATACTACATCTGTTTCAATTATAAAACATTTTGGAAAAGAGATTCCAAATTTATACGGAGATGTTAACACCCTCTCTGAAAGTAATGCTGCAACAGATGGAGAAACAACAGCTGAACAATTACAATTTCAAAACGATGCTAGGATTAAAGCTGCAACTTCAGGTAATTCCTATTTGAAGGCTAGAGCACTTGATGGAGCCAAGTATAGTGCTGACAAAATAATCGCAGACGGCAATGACAATCAAAAATCTATTGTTTCTCAAAATATGATTGATTTGAATGAATTGGGCGTTTATTCTCAGGACGAGAATGATATATTAGGCTGCAAAGCAGTAGATTTGAACAGATCAATTGATGATGTAGAGAAAGAACGTCAGGCCCAGGTTAATTTAGAAAAAAGTTCTGCTTTCAACACTACTGTAAGAAATTATACAACTGATCATATCGGTGAGTTTCATGCAAAAAATCAGCTTGCAACGTATGAAGCAGCAATTACCGGAGATAAGGATGCTGCAGCGCATGCTTCCGAAAACGGTTCTGTTTCTAAAATGTCTGCTGAAAATCAAACTGAAGGTTTTGATTTATTATATAACAGATTAAATGAATATTTTGAAGGTGATGAAGCTGTAAAATATTTAAACAATTTATCTGATCAAATTCAAGATTGTGACAAAAATAATCAGCTTGATATGCACAATCGTATTATGGAATCACAATACTCCGAAGTTCAGGAACATGCAGCAGGTAATATCGGGAATTATGATCCTTCTGTTCAATCTGATGCAATGGATTCAGTTTATGCTACAGGTAATCAGAACGCAATTGAAGCGGCAGTAGAAAGCATTGTAAATTCTCCTTCTTCTGATGTTATTGAACGGGAACTTCCAACAATTGTTATGGAAGCTTCAAAAGATTATTCCGCTCAGGCTCCTGTTGAAATTATAAATGATTCAACTCAAACAACTTTTAATCAAGATACCCTGAAACAAAAGATTGCAAGCGGTTCAGGTTTATCTCCTCAGGAATATGCCTCGTTAACTTCGTCTCAGAAAAGAGAATATTTTTCTAATTACTTTAAAAAACTACCTTTAGAACAAAAGATAAAATTATTATCTTCGCTTCCGAACGGTTCTTTGAAAAAATCTGTATATACTGCGATTGCAAGGCTGGATAGTAATTTATTTACGGCAATTGTCAAAGATAAAGACAGAGCAGATATGTTATTAAGTATGGGGCTTCCTGCAGATGTTAATCAAAAAATAGATAGAATAGTAAGTTTTCTTGCAGTTTCAGATGTCGGTTATCAGAATATCGCAAAAAAATATGATATTGTGTATGGAGAAGAACAAAGAAAATCTTCGTATTCAACAAATCCAAATGGTTTTGATTATAAAGATATTATGAAGACAGATAAATACGGAAATATTTTGGCTTAATCCTCTGCACTTAAAGGCTTGATTTTTGCGGATGTTTATATTTTAATGGACTTACAGCGATGATTATCGCAAGTTCATTTGAAAGAAGACAATTACAAATTGCCCGATAAAATAGCAAAAGATATTAAATTAGCAAAGTATGCAGGTTTCTGTTACGGCGTAAAAAGAGCCGTTGAAACAGTTAAAAAGTTAAAATCCGAAACCCCTGATAAAAATGTTTTTGTTCTGGGTGAATTAATTCATAATACTCATGTTATTCATGAACTTGAAAAACTTGGAATTAAAACATTGACAGAACTCCCTGAAAAGGGTGAAGGAATTTGTGTTATAAGAAGCCATGGCGAAAGCCCGGAAGTAATTGAAAAAATTAAACAGGCCGGTTTTGAACCCGTTGATTTAACCTGTCCTGATGTTAAAAAAGTTCAGCAAAAAGCTGTTGAGCTTGCTAAGGACGATTATTTCCTTGTAATTGTCGGAAAAGAAGAACATCCGGAGGTTATTGCGATTAAGGCAAATGCAAAATTATGGTCGGATAAAGTTATTGTTGCTGCGAACCCTGAACAGTTAGAGCCTTATAAAGAGCAAATCAAATCTCATAAACGTGTCGGGGTGGTAGTGCAGACTACACAAAGGATTACAGCTCTTAATGCTGTAGTTGAATATCTTACCTCTATTGCAAAAGAAGTTCATATTGCAAATACAATCTGTCAGAGTACTGCTATGCGTCAGGCTGAAGCAAAAGAACTTGCTCAGGAAAGCAATCTTGTTATAGTTGTAGGTTCAAAGAAAAGTGCTAATACAACACATTTAGCAGAAATTTTGAAAGATATTACAAATACAATACATATTGAAAACGCGGATGAACTTGCAGGTTATAAAGATTTGATAGAAAAATCAAATAAAATTTCGGTTACTGCAGGTGCTTCCACCCCGCAGGATATTATTGAAAAAGTTATAAAAACTCTTAATTAACTATAAAGAAAGGAAAAATAAAATAATGACAACAACATTAGACAAAACAAACTTAGATGAATTTGAAAGATTATTGGAAGAATCTTTTTCAAAATCTTTTTCAGTTGCTGATATCGTTGAAGGTACAGTAATGAAAAAAGAAAATGACGGTTATTTAATCAGTGTTAAAGGCGCTAAAACAGAAGCATTTTTACCTGAAAAAGAAATATCATCTTCAGAAGGTGCTGAATCTCTGGAAATAGGTGATGAAAAAGAATTTTATGTATTGAAAGAAGAAAACGATGAAGAAGGAATGGTTCTTTCTCTGAAAAGACTTGCAAATGCTCAGGCATGGGCACAGCTTAATGATGCAAAAATTCAGGGTGATACTATTTTGGCAAAAGTTGTTTCAATCGTTAAGGGCGGGGTGTTGGTTGACGTTGCCGATTTAAAAGGCTTTATACCATCTTCTCAATTAAGAACTGGAACTCCTTTTGACGGCTTAGTTGATACAAAAATAGAAGTAAAAGTCTTGGAAGCTGATCCTAAGAAAAATAAACTTATTCTTTCTCAAAGACAGGCAGTAGCAGAACAAAGAGATCAGGTTGTCGATAATATTCTGTCGCAACTGGAAGAAGGACAGGTTGTTAAAGGTGAAGTTGTAAGAATCGCTGATTTCGGCGCATTTGTTGATATAAACGGTATTGACGGGCTGCTTCCGATTTCAGAAATTTCATGGTCAAGAATTAAACACCCGTCAGATGTAATTTCTTTAGGTGAAACTATTGAAGTAAAAATTATCAAAATTGATAACGAATTGAAAAGAATTTCATTGTCTTTGAAGAGAATGGGGGAAGATCCATGGCATCAAATTGAAGGCCAGTTTGAAGAAGGACAGGTTATTAAAGGAACAGTTAATAAAGTAACAGGTTTTGGCGCATTTATTAACATATTCCCCGGAGTTGAAGCTTTACTGCCTGTTTCTGAAATGGCAGAAGAAAATGTTAATCCTTTTAACACTTTCAAAGTTGGTGACAGCGTAGAAGTTCTTATTAAAAAATTCACTCCGCAGGAACACCGAATTGCGTTGAGCATTAAAGACATTAATAAAGATGCTGAATAATTAGTTTATATTTATTTGACAAAGGCCGCACTTGTAAAAGTCGGCCTTTGTTGTTATAATCAAAATGTTGTAGAAAAACGAGGAGTAATGTATGAAGAGAAATATTAAGAATTATGAATTCGGGGGGGGGGCACTGTAGGCTCCGCCGGAGGCAAAGTAGCCAAGAGGCATAGATGCAAAGCTACTTACGTCATCCTGAATTTATTCCAGGATCTACACTCTTCACGCTTCACTCTTCACTCTTCACCTAAAAAACGAGCTGCGTTTACTTTATCCGAAGTCCTTATCACCCTCGGCATAATCGGGGTTGTTGCAGCATTAACTTTGCCGTCGGTAATTCAAAATCAGCAGGAAAGAGCAACGGTTGCCAAAGTTAAAAAAGCGTATTCAATATTATCTCAGGCTTTTACAATGGCAATTGCAGAAAACGGGCCGGTTAACTATTGGTGTAATGAAGAGGATTTATTTGCTAGCTGTTCGTATAAAATTTTTAATAAAGTTAAACCTTATTTGAAAACTATTAATGAAGGAAAACACTATGGTACGCAATATGGTGTAGCTTATAAATATTCAAATCGTTTTAACGATGTGGTTATACATTTATCTGCTAACGGCCCAAATTTAACTTTGTCAGATGGTATCAGTGTTATAATTGAGGCTGCAGCCGGCGAACAAGATAAGTCAAGATGGTGTCTTGCAAATACAAATAGTGTAAGTGGCTCTTATGTCGAAGGAAGCGGATATAGACAAACTGGTTATTGTGCTTTTGTTTATGTAGATATAAATTCTGCAGCCGGACCAAATGTTTATGATAAAGATTTATTCCGTTTTAAACTATACCGAAACGGAGTTGCACCAGGCGGGCTGCCGGTTGATAAAATCTGGACAGAAACATTTGAAAATCAGTGCCTTGGTAAAAATTATAATCAAGGGGGATTTTGTTCAGGCTGGGTTGTAATAAATGGTAATATGGATTACCTGCATTGTGACGATTTGAGTTGGGACGGAAAGAAAACCTGCAAATAAATCATCAACAGCTGAATTTGATGTGTAAATGACGTATAGTTTTGTTCGACAAATTGGACTCTTATTCCCCGAAGTAATTTTTCAACCCGACTGCGAGTTTTTTTGTTATTTATGTTAAAATCTCGTTATAGGTATTATTTTATGGAAAATAAGTACAAAAATTTTTCAGATTTTAACTGTGACAGTCGGTATTTGGCAGAATATGTTCGAAATAATACTATTGGAATGTCTATTGCACAGCAAATAGAATATGCAAGAAAAGTTTATACAAAGGATTTGTTGAATAGCAGACTAACAATAGGTTTCTTGAGTGATGATGTTAAAAACATGCTTGGGAGCAATGCTAAATTATTAAATTTTTCAATGGATAATATGATTAAAAACAGACTATCCCATCCAGAAGTCACTGATGAGGATTATGCAAAAATTGTAAAAATAATTAAATCACCTTCAAAATATTATCGTTCAAAAAGCGGGTATGATGTAATACTCTTCAAAGAAGATGAAAAATATTATAAGTTGGTAATTAAGACTACACGCAACAGAAAAGAAAATTTTGTAAAGTCGTTACATTTGCTAAATAAAGACAGGTATAATAAATATTAAAAACAATAAAATAGTCTTGATTATGTGGGCTTGCTCCACCACTGTCGCCTGTTGGCTCGGTTGCAAGATTTACCGTATCAAGACTATCTGATAATATTATAACTTATTGGGTTATATTTTTCAACCCCTATTTTGTAAATTACAAATAGGGTAATAAAATTATTCGCCAAAATAGTTTTTCAAACCGACAGCGAGTTTTTTGTTTTTGCAAAGTTTTTTAAGTTTTGCAATTGCGCGATTTTCAATTTGTCTTATACGTTCTCTTGAAACTCCGTATTGCGAGCCGATTTCATCTAATGTCTTTTTAGTTCCGTTGTTGTCAAGCCCATAACGCAGAATAAGAACATCTCGTTCTTTAGGACTCAGCTGATTAAGCATTTTTCTTATATCTTCAAACAGATTTTCCTGAGAAACTCTGCTGTCAGGTGTTATAGAATCTTCATCAACGATAAAATCCGCGATTTTGGAAGAATCTTCAGAAGAATTTGCCGGAGTTTCCATACTGATTGTTGATTGTGCAGATTTAATTATCTGGGTTAATTTATTTACAGGAACTCCAAGTCTATAGGCAATTTCCTGTTTTGTCGGAGAATGACCAAGTTCTGTTGTCAAATCTATTGTTGCACGGCGGATTTTACCGAGCGACTCTATCATGTGTATAGGCAGTCTGATAATTCTAGCTTTGTCAGCGATTGCGCGTGTAATTGACTGTTGAATCCACCATGTTGCATAGGTTGAGAATTTGTAACCTTTTGTGTAATCAAACCGGCTGGCGGCTTTCATCAATCCCATGTTTCCTTCCTGAATTAAATCAAGAAAAGACAGGCCTCTGCCTATATATTTTTTTGCTATGCTGACAACAAGTCTTAAGTTCGCATTTACAAGAAGATTTTTTGAAAATTCATCATGTTCTTCATAGATTTTTTTTGCAAGGTCAAGTTCCTGCTCCGTTGACAGAAGCGGAATTTTCCCGATTTGCTGAAGATAAATTCTTACGCTGTCATCGGAATTTACACTTGACAGATTTTCCTGCACTTTTGGGTCTTCAACGGATTCCAAAACATCTTCATCTTCGTCAGGAATTTCTATTGAATGAAAATCGACATTTTCGTCAGATATATCTTCGGTTAAAAGTCCGTATTTTTCTAATTCTTTTTTCATTTGCAAATTCTCTCTCTTAATCTAATAATACCGATTATAATAAAATTTTGCAATCAAATATTTGGACTATTTTATTTTTTTGTAAGTTTTTGTCTTACGGTTTCAAAAATTATTGCGCTCAGTGCATTTGAAACATTCAAAGAATTGAAATCCTTTAGCATCGGAATTTTTACCGTAAAGTCTGCAAGTTTTAGGAGTGATTTTGAAACTCCTGCATGTTCTGCCCCCATAATTATTGCAAAATTTATATCATTGTAATTTATGTCATAATAATTATCTTTTGCTGAGGCGTCTGTTGCAACTACCCACCAGTCTGAATTTTTTAAACTTTGAACTGCACTGACCAGACTGTTTACTTTTATAATAGGAATATGGTTAATTGCCCCTGCGCTTGTTTTTTCAACGATTGCGTTAACCTGAACATTGCGTCTGGAAGGAATTATTATCCCTTCAACTCCTGCGCAGACGCATGTTCTTATAATTGCCCCGAGATTGTGAGAATCTTCAACCCCGTCAAGAATGACAAGAGATGAATTTTCATGCGGTTTTTCCAAAAATTCATCAAGATTCTGGTATTTTACGGGAGATATTTGCGCAATTATACCCTGATGGTTAAATTCTGCGTAAGGAAGAAATTTTTCTTTTGCAACAAACTGGAAAACAATTCCGTTGGCTTTTGCAAGCTCCTTAATTTTATTAAGTTTGTTGTCGGAATGTATATTTTTTGAAATAAGGATTTTGTTAATTTCTCTGTCGCCGGCAATTAAAGCTTCCATTACCGAATTTTTGCCGAAAATTATATCATCCATTATTTTACAGCCCCGTTTTTTGACACATCAAGCATTCTGTTTATACAATTTAGCGCTTTTGATGCAATATCTTTATCTACATCTATTTCATGTTCTTCTTTTTCAAGTGCATTATAAATATCAACAAGTGTATGCCATTTCATATTCGGACAGATTATGCTGTCTTTAATAAGAATAAATTCTTTTTCGGGATAATCTCTTTCGAGCCTTTCAACAACCCCTTTTTCTGTCGCAATAATAAAACGTTTTTTATCACTTTCTGTTGCATATTTCATAATTCCGGTTGTCGAGCCGACATAATCTGCAAGTGTAGTAACCGATTGATGGCATTCCGGATGTGCTAAAACCGGAGCATCAGGATATTTCCTTCTGGCATTTTCAATATCTTCAGGTCTAATCTGCAGGTGTGTCGGGCAAAATCCCGGATATGTAATAACTTTTACGTTCCCTAGTTGGGCTTCTACCCATTTTCCTAAATATGTGTCCGGGAGAAATAAAACTTTTTCGGCATTAAGACTTTTAACTATTTTTACCGCATTAGAACTTGTGCAGCAAATGTCGCATTCTGATTTAACTTCCGCTGTTGAATTAATATAGCATACAGCAGGTATATCAGGATTTTTGCTTTTAAATTCTCTCAATTGATTTAATGAAATCATATCTGCCATTCTGCAGCCTGATTCAAGACGTGGAAGAAGAACTTTTTTATCAGGGCAGAGAATTTTTGCGGTCTGCGCCATAAAATATACACCTGCAAAAAGTATTATATCAGCATCTGTTTTTGAAGCCATTTGACTTAAATATAGGGAATCTCCGATAAAATCCGCGACATTGTCTATTTCAACATTCTGGTAACAATGAGCTAATATTACAGCATTTTTTTCTTTTTTTAATTTATTAATTTGGTCGATAAGTTCTTTCATTCGGCTAAACTCTCCTACATTTAGTGTAAATTTATGTTAAATTTGCAAACTTTGTAAAATATATTGTATAATAAAAATACGAGTGAGTAAATAATAATTATAAGAAAATTATGGATTTAAGTAATATATTATCTCAATTAGGATTTGGCGGTAGCAGTGATATCGTTTACTTGTCAGTGACTCCTAATGTTGGGTTAGAACTTATTCAGCTGGATATTCAAAGTCGTACGGTTAAAAATTATGCGTATCGCCCGTTAGAATATAATGAATCTCTAAGGCAAATTGCAGATATTGAGGCGTTTAAAAATGCTGTAACAGAGTTATTTTCTGAACTTAAACTTAATATAAAAAGTAATATTGTCCTGAATCTGCCAATGGTTTTTTTTGGTAGCAAAGAGCTTCCTCTTTTACTTGCTGATGATGCAGTGACAGAGGCTTTAACCTCTGAGGTTGAACAATCTTATATATTCAAAAGATATGAACCTATTATCAGCTGGAGTGATTCTGCAACCCAACAGTCCGGAGATTTAAGAAAATTATTCTATTCTGCAATTCAGAAAAATGTTGTTGATGACCTTAAAAATGCTCTGACTGAACTCGGTGCATGTTTGGTTGGTGTTGAAATTTCTTTAACATCTATATTAAAATCTCTTGCATTTACCGGACTTGCAGAAGATCAGATGAAAGATAATGTATCCTGGAATTTGATGCTTATTAACCAGAACGGTTATGCAATATGTTCTTTGATTGGTAAAAATATAGTTGATTATTATGAAGAACCTCTGGCAATTAAATCTTTTGAAGGAGATGAAATTTATAATGCCATAAATGCATCAGCACAGATTACCTTAATGAGTTATCCTGCAACACATTTATACATAGTTTCAACTACTGATATGGTTAGTGCTGAACTTTTAGCAAAGCGTATTCATTTTGACGGTATTGTTAATTATTATGATAATAATGACTTTAAAAGAGATAACCCTATACCCGTAAGTTTAGAGGTTTTGGAAGATTCTGCACGTAAAATTTCACTGGAAGCAATTGGCGTGGCCTCCGGTAATACAGCAGCATTGCCGGTCAAATTTAATTTTTTAAGCGGCTCAAGTGAAGGAGCTTATGATAATCCGGATGAACCTATTCATGTAGAGCTTGGTTCAAAAGAATTTGATATTTCGCCTAATGCTGCAAGAAATATATCTTTTGTTGTTTCTGTTCTGCTTGTTTTGCCTGTTCTTGCTATATTTTTGGTAGTTCCGATGATTGCAAAACAGAAGCAGACGGTGCTTGACGAAGTTAATTCAAAGCTTGAAAATACAAATGCAGAGATTAAAAGACTTCAGGAAGAGCAAAACAAATTAAATAATTTTGATGCAAATGCGGAAATTAAAAAGGTTCTGGGATATAACAGGTCTAAGCTTTTAGCTTACACTGCACTGGGTGATTCTGTTCCTAGAAATTTATGGATTACTTATTTTGTCGCTCAAGATGATGGAAAATTTGATATAAAAGGTGATTCAGAAAATGTTGAGGATGTTTATGCATTTTATCGAAATATGAAAGATTCGCTGATTAATACAAAATTAAAGCTTCATAAATTAGAATTAAAAACAAATTCTGTTGATGAAGCAGTAACTATTAATCCTGAACAGCCTTCTGATTATCAATTTGAAATAACAAATATGAGCGATGCTGATGTAAATAAAATAGCTGAGGATATTGCTAATAAAGCGAAATCGGCTGTTGATAATGCCAAAAATGCTAAAAAGAAAAAATAGGAAATATTAATTGTGGAAAAATACAAAATATATCTAAAAAAGTTTAAAATAGCAGTTTATATTTGTGCTGTTGCGCTTGGTTTAATTGTTTTTTTCATATATAAAACAGTTCCTGAGGTGCAGAAAATTATACAAATTCAGGAACAGCATAAAAGTCAGTCAGCACTTCTTTCAGATGCCGAAAGAAAACTTGAAAACCTGAAGGCTGAACAAAAAAGGCGAAAAATAGAAGAGGAACAAGTCGTAAAAGAATTGTTTAAACCGGTTAATTTAGGACTTGATACAGAGGCTGCAATAAACGATGAATTTTCTGAAATTCTTCAATTAATAAGAGAAAATAAGATAAAAACACGTTCTGTCAATTACGAATATGACCCCAAAGACGACAATTTTGTAAAGAATGTTCCTGAAAAATTTCAGGTTTGCTGTATTACTGCAGAGATGATTGCTAATTATACTGATTTTGAAAATTTTTTAAGAGATTTGTATAAACATAAGCATTTTCTTGATATTTGTAAGATAGAGATTCTTCCTTATGAAAAAAATAAAAGGATACTGCTTATTTCTTTGCAAATGAAACTCTATGCACAAAGGGATCCTTCTACTTATATGCCTGCAGCAGATGCTTCTGCTGATAAATCTAAAGATGAAAAATCGGAAACTTCTAAAATTCCATCTCCACAAAAAGTAGACGGCGGCATATCTCCTGAGGCTACTCAATAGAGTTTTCCTGAAACAGCCGAAAATTTATTCCGAAAAACTCTGTTTTATTTTTAATACACAAACTGCAGTAGGGGGTTTCAAGGGCACTGTGCTTTGAGTAATCTTTAAAATCAGAACCGCATCTTCCCCTATGGTCATTAGCGAGAAACGGACAGGTATAAATACCTTTGGCTGTTAAAATCCTTCCGTATTCACAATCAAGGCTGTTCCATCTGTCATGTATAAAATCATCAGACGGCTTGTTTTTATCATAAAAAAGATTTACTGTAAAATTTTTGTCATTTGCATTGTATCCGGCTTTAAGGCAAACTTTTTTAAATTCATGTATCAAATTTTTTTTGTCTTCATTATAGTAGTTTGTAATACAAATTATAGGGTTAAACCCGTATTTAACAAGACTTTTAATAGCGTGTATACTTTGTCTGTAAGAGCCCCGCCCTCTTATATCGTCATTTTTAATTTCGTCATAATGGTCAATACTTAACTTAAAAATAATTTCATAGGAGCTTTCTTCTTCTACACGTTTTAAAAAACGTACTTTTTTCTCATTAATAAATGTTCCGTTAGTAAATATGCAGACATTTGAGCGTGTCAGACAAAGTCTTAAAATTGTATTAAAATCAGGGTGCGTCATTGGCTCTGCCCCTGTCAGATATATACATTCAATATTTTCTGCAAATGTATCTGCTATTGCATTTTTAACAGTTTCAACCGGAATAAAGTCTTTTATATTTTTGCTTAGCGGAAAGTCTATATAGCAGTGCTTGCAATGCTGATTGCAGTTTTTTTCGGTTAGTTCGATAAAAAGGTTGTTTAATTCTTTAAGTTCACAGGCGGGTGTTTGGAAAATCGCATTTTTCATATAATATCAACTCCTCTTTTGATTTATTGATATTTTAGTTTTGTAAAACTTAAAAAAAAATTCTCCTACAGGGTAATTATTTTTGAAAATCGTCAGGCTTTTTATCTTCTAGCCATTTGCTCATTATGTAGTGCTCGTAACTTTGTGCATAGTTGTATAGAGCGTTTACAAGAGTCCTTCCGCTTTCTGATTTGCCGACTATCAAAAAATCCCCTGATTTATTTTGTGCAAGCATTATTTCTCTGTGAACAATTTTGTCAACATGGTTTTTCGGATTTTTATTTATTACAAATTGTATCCATTCGCATAAAAGTTTTGTACAAGTGGTTCTGCTGTTTATTATGTCGTCTGTTTTTGACTGTATATATTTAGAAAATTCTTTTAATATCATAATTTTAATTTTCAAACGGGGTTGTTGCCGCAAGACATATTATATCTGTTATTCCGTTTCCTGTAAGTTCTTTTATCATTTCTTCAAATGTTGAGCCTGTTGTACATATGTCATCTATAATTAAAACAGTTTTTCCTTTGTAATTTTTTTTGTTTACTTTAAAGGCGTTTGAGAGGTTTAGCATTCTTTCTGCACGTTTAAGCTTGTACTGTGGTTTTGTATCTTTAATTCTTCTTATCAAATCTTTGTTAAGTTCATTTGAAGTAAGTCTGCAAAATTCTTCTGCAACAAGGTTCATGTGGTTGTATTTTCGTTTTTTTTCGCGTTTAGGGTAAATTGGTACGGGAACAACTTCAAAATCTCTTTTATCTGTTATTTTCCCAAAATACTCAGCTATAAATTTTGCAAGATAGAAAGCCAAATCCTTCTGATTATGATATTTTAGTCCTCTGATAAGTTTTTGCAGGTTTTTTGAATAAACTCCCGCGCAGTAGACTTTTTTACCGTTAATAATTCTGTTTACTCTAACCGGCAGATAATCAAGAGTGTCATAGCAGACAGAACACATTCTGACAGCTTCTTTTGAACTTTTACAAAAATAACATTTCTTTTTGTATATCCAATCAAACAGACCCGATAAACAATTATACATAGCTTAATTATACAACAAAACTATTATTTTGCGTAATCATCTCCGACATTGTATGGTGTGTAATTAAGTTTACCGGTGGATAGTACATTTTTAAGTTCCGGCCATAATGTTATAATGCCGCCATAATATAAATAAATTCTATAAACATCAGCTCCAAACTGGTTAGGTCCCTTTTGTGTTCCGTTGGCGTCAAAATAGAAAACAGCACAAGTATTACTTATTTGAGTTTCTGTATCAAACTGACCGTCATTATCTGCATCTACGAAATTTCCATTTTCATCTTTAACATTTGTTTCATATTCACGTGGACAAGTAGGTTTAGCTTCTATTTTAAATACACTGCCGTTTGCGGCAACTATATACGGAGCGGAAAGGGCGGCCTCGTATCCGTTTTTACCTTTCCCGTCGTTTATAGGTTGTTTACTTTTTATGTTTGTAGTTTGACAATCTTTTTCCTTAGAACCTTTTTTACAAAGTTTTGCTGTTTGAAATTGTTTAAAGAGTCTGTTGGTAATTTCTTCTGTAGTGATACCTGTTTCATAAATGCAATCTTTGCTGTTACAGGTATTTTTTGCCATATACAAAGTCAAAGCGTTATCGAGTTCGGAATATGCTTTTTTAACCTGATTTACAAGCACTTTTTCTTTGTAATTTGCAATAAGATTAGGAATCGTTAAAGCCGCAACTACGCCGATAATTCCTAACGTTACTAAAACTTCTGCCAGAGTAAAAGCTTGTTTCCTTGAAACGTTTACAATAAGGCTGTCTTTTCGGGGGGGGGGCAGTTCAAAGCTTCTCTATTCAACATATTTTATACCTCCTGTTATTATTATTTACTATTAACCGTAAATTGTCAAGGTAAAGATTAGATCGGGAGTTTGACGCAGAATTCGGTTCTGACATTTTCTTCACTTTCAACAATAATTTCACCGCCGTGTGATTTAACTATTTGCTGTGAAAGATAAAGTCCCAAACCTGTTCCTATTTTACGGAATTTTTTAGCAGCCGAGTAGTATTTGTTAAATATAAGCTTTATTTCCTCGGGCGGAATTCCCTGTCCGTAATCTATTATGGAAATTGTTATATATCCCGGTATTTCACCTGTTGTTATATCTATTCTGTCTTTTGTATTGCTGTGAGAGATTGCGTTTGATATAAGATTTTTGATAACCCTTTCAAGCTGCAGCGGATCTGCCGTTACTTTTATATCACGCGAGGGAGTGAAGTATATTGTAATCCCCGAATTATTTGCAATCGGCTGTGTACTGTCAACAATATCCGAAATAAATTTGTTCAGCGTGATATTTTCTTTTAATAGTTTTATGCCTGTTTCTTTTATTTTGTATGTTTCAAGAATTATCTGTACAAGTTCGACAAGTTCTTGATTTGAATTTTTCATATTATGCAGTGCAACCTTTTGTTTTTCTGTTATTTCTCCAAAAGTTCCGTTGAGCAGGAAATTTATAATATTTGATTCAGCAACAATAGGGACTTTTAGGTCATGGGTTAAGGTTGCAACAAAATCTTCTTTTAATGTTTCAATTTCACGTTCTTTTGTAACATCTTTAATAAGAATTACATATCGTTTTTTATCATCATCAAGTGAAAGCTTTATAACATTCATTACGAAGTTGTTTGTTGGAGTGTGTTTAATAAAAACGTCTTTATTTTTGACTCTTTCAAGCGGAGTGTCATCGCTTATTTGTATGTATTCAAATATATTTGTGCCGACAATTTCCTGCCCTTTTAGTCCGAACCATGTTCCGACTTTCGGGGTTACACGGAGAATGTTGTATTTATCGTTAATGATTAAAATACCGTCAGAAAGCGAGTTAATGACTGATTCAAGAAGTTTATTCTGGCGCATAAGCTCTGCCTGATATTCAATAATCATTTTTTCTCTGTCGTTAAGCGTTTCAACCATTCTGTTAATACTTTCCGTTACATTTTTATAAGTCGGATGGTTAATTTCTTCAATTTTTGTGGATAAATTCCCGTAACGTACCGAATTTACGGTATTTGTAACCATGCCTAAATAGTCATTAATTTTTGACCAGCGTCTGTTAGTCTGTCTTGCAACTAAAAATAAAACCAGAAATATCAGGATGATACTTAAATTTAAAATATACCAGAGCATTTTGTTTTTCCCTCTCTTTATGTTAAAATTATACCAGATAAGGGATATTTTGTATATGGGAAATTTAAAATTACCAAACACAATTAAAATGGTTATTACTGATTTTGACGGAGTAGTTACGGATAACTGTGTTTATATAAAGGATGATTTTACGATGGCAAGAAGGCTGAATTTCAAGGATATTATGGCTTTTTCTATTTTAAAAAAGAACGGTTACAAAATCGGGATAATTTCAGGAGAAGGAAACGCCGCAATTGAAATTCTTGCTAAAAAATTCGCAGTTGATGAGGTTCACCAGAATATCAGAATAAAAATTGACGTTTTAAAAAATATTGTGGACAAATACAAGCTTTCAAAGGAAGAATTTCTTTATATCGGTGATGATATAAATGATATTGAATGTCTGAACTTTGCGAAATACAAGATTACAGTTCCTCATTCCGTGGACAGAGTAAAATCTGTTGACGGTATTCAGGTTACGCAAAATAATGCGGGCGACGGGGCTTTTAGAGAGGTGGCGGATTGTTTGATTGGTTAGTTCAGGCTTTAAATAAAATTAAAGAAATCAGCGGTTCTATTGATAAGTATAAAAAAGATACGGTAATTCAATCTCTGCCGTCATATTCATGTGTAAGCAGGGCAAAAAAACTTATTGAACAGAATAAAATTACGGAAGCAAAAGCAATCCTTGAAAAAGCTCTTTCACTCCCGCAGAAAGACGCGCTTGTTTATAAATATCTGGGTATTGTCTATGAAAAACTCGGAGATAACAAATCTGCAGTTGAAAATTATCAGATGTCAGCCGATATTGAGCCGCAAGATAAGGATATCTGGAAAAAACTCGGTTTTGCGTTAATTACTTCAGGAAAATTTGAGCAGGCTGAGAAGTCTTTTGAAAATGCGGATAAAATTCAAAGTTTAAATACGGATACTTTTACAGGCTGGGGCATGGCGCTTTTGAAACAGAAAAAATTTGCTCAGGCGCGTGAAAAATTTATGTCAGCAATTAAATTTAACAGATATAATTTTTCTGCCGTTTTTCTGTGTGCGGTTGTTGAAATTAAACTTGAAATGTACGATAAAGCGGAAACGAAACTTACATTTCTTGCAAATGTTTGCCCCAATGAGAGCAATACTTTTGAATTCGCAAGATTAAAAGCTTTAAGAAATGATATCCCAAGTGCAATTCACTATGCCCGAAAATCTTTGGAGTATAATCAGGACATGCTTCCTGCTTATATTTTACTGGGGCAGCTTTATGCTGATAAATATGATAAAGAGAAGGCATTTGAATATTTTCAAAAAGCTGAACAGAGGAATTTAATAACTGCAAATCTCTACCTTGAATGGGCAAAGGTTCTGGAAAAATTCGGCTGCTATGATGATGCAAAATTGAAACTTTTAAAAGCGGCAGAACTTGATAAGGATAATCTTGACGTGATGGCAAATCTCGGGTTGTGCTGTGTTACAAGAAAAGAATTTGATGAGGCGCGCCAGCTTTTGGAAAAGGTTCTTGAAAAAGATAGTGATAATTCTGTCGTAAAACAGGCACTTGGTATAATTGACTATGAAAACGGTGATATTGATAAAGCCATGGAATTTTTTAAAAGTAATGACGAGGATTGTGTAAATTGCTACTATCTTGCAAAATGTTATGAAAAGAAAAATAATGATACAAAAGTTAAAGATTATTACGAATCTGCAATCAGCCGTAACCCTAAATATTTAGCTGCTTTTATTGATTATTCAAAATATCTTATATCAAAATCCGAGTTTGATGAGGCACGCCGTAAACTGCGTAAAGCACTGAAAATTGACGAAAATAATATTACTATTTTAAATTTGTTATTTTATGTTAGTTATGTACTTGTCAAAGATGAGGTTTATGAATATAATGTAAAAGAAACAATTAAAATAGCACGGAAAATAGAAGAAATTAATCCGGACTTGTTTGAGTACCCTGAGCAAAAAGCGGATTTGGAAAAGCTTTTGCAAGACAGTTCAGAAAGCGAATAGACCTTGAGAAAAATTATTGTTCAAAAATTTGGCGGCACCTCGGTTGCAGACACTGAAAAAATTAAAAATGTGGCCAAAATAGTTATAAGGGAAAAAGAAAACGGAAATGATGTTGTTGTGGTAGTTTCCGCTATGGGCCATACAACAGACTACCTTGTTAAGATGGCTAAAGATTTATCCTCAAATCCTTCGGAAAGAGAGATGGACATGCTTCTTTCAACAGGTGAAGGAGTATCAATTGCGCTTCTTGCAATGGCTATTCAAGCTCAAGGCTTTGATGCGGTAAGTTACAATGCTATGCAAATAGGTATTTTGACTGAAAATATTCATTCAAAAGCCAGAATTTTAGATATTAAAACAGATAAGTTAAAACAGAATTTAAAAGAAGGTAAAATTATTGTTATAGCTGGATTTCAAGGTGTAACGGAAGACGGCGAAATTACAACGCTCGGCAGAGGCGGCTCAGATACTTCAGCTGTAGCTCTGGCAGCGGCTTTAAATGCCGAAAGGTGCGATATTTATACTGACGTGGAAGGCGTTTATACAACCGATCCGAGAGTTGTTCCGCATGCTTCAAAGTTAAAAGAAATTTCATATGAGGAAATGCTTGAATTAGCTCATGCGGGGGCAAATGTATTGCATCCGAGGAGTGTTGAAACCGCGAAACTTAATAATGTTCCTCTAAGAGTAAGAAGCAGTTTTAAACTCGATAATTTAGGTACTTTAATATTAGGAGTTGACAAAATGGAATTAAATAACCCTGTAGCAGGCGTAGCACAAGATTTATCTCAGGCAAGAATTGTTGTTTGTGATGTTCCGGACAAACCGGGTGTAGCGGCAAAACTTTTTAGCAGACTCGCGCAGGAAAATATTTCTGTAGATATGATTATTCAATCATACGCGCGTAAAGTTTCTAATACAAATGATATTGCTTTTACTGTGGATAAATCTGATTTAAATAAAACCGTTACGGCGCTTGATACTTTGAAGTCTGAAATAGGAGCTACAGGCGATATAGAAGTGGATGAAAATATTGCCAAAGTTTCAATAGTTGGTGCAGGGATGATTGACAGACCGGGGGTCGCTTCAATGATGTTTGAAACACTTGCCAAACAGGGTGTAAATATCAGAATGATTTCAACAAGTGAAATTAAAATCAGTTGTCTTGTTGACAAAAGTCAAGCCTCGGCTGCCGTAAAAGCTCTTCATAAAGCGTTTAATCTTGATTGTGAAGAAACTGCAGATGTAAGAGGCGATTTGCCCGATGTCTAATTCTTATGAAAAATTTCAAAAAAAAAAGGAGTTTTTCCCTGTTACGGTTTAAACTCCTGTTGGAATTAAGAATAGCTGGAAGTATGAAAAAGATTTATGACTATATTTAATAGAATAAGTGTTATTTTTACAATTGCCCGATTGGATAATATAAAAAATTCAGTCGGGTAATATTTTATATTTAAAAAAATAGCATGCTCAAATAAAAAAAATAATAACATCCAAATACAAAACAAAAATAAGTGTATGTTTTGCACTTTATATAAAATGTGCAGTATATCTGAGTTTTGACCCAACTTAATAAAACTTTATAACAGGGGTTGACAAAATACTATTTATAGTTTATATTAAAAGTGTTAGATGAAGTGTTAAATGAACACTTAATAAACCTCACGAGAGGAGGAACAAAATGATAACAATTAATCCTGTAAAATTAAATTCAGTAAAAACAATTACTTTTGGAGAAGGTAATTTAAATAACATAACACCGAGCATAGCGATTTTGTCGCTGCAAAACCCGAATGCGAAAATAAACTTTGAAAACGATTTACATCGTACTCAAAGGGCGGATATGGTTCAAAATCCGAATATGTTTAACGCTTTAGGCGCTAAACTTCGCAAGACTTATAATATACTATTTTCACCCAACTATGACAGAGCAAGCAAAAGCCCCAAACATATTTCTTTTCTCGGCTAGTTCTGTCCTTATTACCCCGAAAAACTTACTGCATTGATTATAAACATGTTGCTAAGTGATTATTTAATAAATTGATTTATCCTTTCTGTGGAAACATAGAAAGGATATTCAATTATGAACGAAAAAATTAAAGGAATGCGATTTGACCCTGAAAAGGCACGTTGTTATTTTTCAAAAATTCTGGCTTTTACCTTGGGGCCTGTTGAACTAAAAACACTTATGGATGAAGGGAAAGTAAAACTTTTGGATGTAAGGAGGAAAGAGGATTATGAAATTTCGCATATTCCGTCAGCCATATCTATTCCAAAAGATGAATTAGAGAATAATACCGATAAACTTTCTAAGGACGAAGTAACTGTTGTGTACTGTTACAATCAGCAGTGTCATCTTGGTGCAGAAGCATGTTTAATCCTTGCTGATTACGGTTATCCTGCCATGCTTTTGGAAGGCGGCTTCAAGACCTGGAGTGAAGATTTTCGTTTTACAACAACTTAAAGGGCAGTTTAACTGTCCTTTTAAATATTTGCTCCGCCGTCGTTTTTCATCTTATCAAGAACATTTTTGGAGCCTTCTTTTGCTTTTGCGATTTCAAGAGCAAAATTTGTGGCTTCCTGATCGCGGTTAATTGCTTCTTTCAAGCCTGTCATTTCGTCCAGATTAAGATTGGAAAGAATTGCCTCTTCTGTATTTAAATATATTTTAAAAAGTTTTTGTGAAATAAAATCAAAGCCGGGAAGGTTCATTTTAAGCGCATACCATTTATAAAACTGATGAGCCATATAGTAAGGATCTATATTTCCGTTGCGCATAATGAACATGGGTTTTGATTTAAAAGAGAAGCCAGAATGCGTAATTAAATTAATATAAAAAGCTTCAATACCTTTTAGTTCTGTTACAAGCCCTTCTTCTTCTTTAATAACGGCAAGTAGTTTATCCGCATTATTGAGTTTAACAACTTTTGTTCCTTTGCTCTCGATATAGGCTAAAAGTTTTGCAGGTTCATTGTTGCAGCCTTTTACTATATCTGACACATTTTTTTTAACAAGTTCTTTGTTTTTTTCTGTTTCGGCCTTCAAAGTCATAGTTACGCCGGTAGAGAGTACGGTTTTAGATGTAGAATTTGAACTTGAGGCTTTCAAATGCTTGTCAAGCTTTTTGGTAAGCGCTTTTTCCTGCATTTGCAAAAAAAAGTAAACAATTTTCTGAAACATATTCATAATACAAATATATTATATTATTTAGTTCTTGTAAATATATTTTACATAAAAAATGTTATAAGTATCATCTTCTCTTTTTTAAGAGAAGATGATACGAGGGCAAGAGGATAAGAAGGCAGGAAGGCAAGCTTTTATCGGTGAGCAGAGCTCACGTAAAATTTTCAACAATTACTGCTTAACGAAACGATAACAGAACGAGTGCTGTGTGAGCGGTAAAAAAGATTAGATTCTGAAAAAGTTCACTATCATATAGCGAGTTTACTCGTTTCAGGTTGAGTTTAGCAGTAATTAAACGGTTAGCGCGTTTTTCTTTCTTTGCTTAATTTCTTTCTTTTTGCGTCGTTCAAAAAGAAAGAAATTAAGTGCGGAGTGCGGGGACGCACAGTTCCCGCATAATAAAACCCTCTCCTTTTATCCCTCTCCCAAGAGAGGGAAATATTCCAATAACATTTTTTATGAAAATATTAAATTTGTATAAAGATTGTAAAAAATACACTTGCTTTTTATAATCTATTGTTTTATAATGTAATTGTGAAATAAATCACGAATAAAATTTATATTTTATAAATGTGCTGAGTACAAGGAGATAACTATGACTACAAAAAGCAAAAAGACGGTTGAAAATCTTGAAAAAGCTTTAAAAAGCGATTCAAGCAAAGTAGAAACCGCTGAACAATTAGAATTGTTAATTGAAAGAGTTAAGAAGGCTCAAAAGATTTATTCAAATTATTCTCAAGAACAGGTTGATGCAATCTTTAAGGCTGCAGCTACTGCCGCTGATAAAGCTCGTATACCTCTTGCAAGAATGGCTGTTGAAGAAACAGGTATGGGTGTATTAGAAGATAAAATTATTAAAAACCACTTCGCATCAGAATACATCTATAACAAACACAAAAATGCTAAAACTTGTGGTATTATCAAAGAAGACAAAACAAACGGCATTAAAATAGTTGCTGAACCTTTAGGAGTTATTGCAGGTATTGTTCCTACAACAAACCCGACTTCTACTGCAATATTTAAATCTTTGATTGCATTAAAAACAAGAAATGCAATAATCTTTTCACCGCACCCGAGAGCAACAAAATGTACGATTGAAGCTGCAAAAGTAGTTTTGGAAGCTGCAGTTAAAGCTGGTGCTCCGGAAGATATTATCGGCTGGATTGATGTTCCTTCTATTGAATTGTCTAATCAGTTGATGAAACATGAATCTATTTCATGTATTTTGGCAACAGGCGGTCCGGGAATGGTTAAAGCAGCTTATTCTTCAGGCAACCCTGCATTGGGTGTAGGCCCCGGTAATGCTTCTGCAGTTATCGATGAAACAGCTGATATTAAAATGGCTGTATCTTCAATACTTATGTCAAAAACATTTGATAACGGTATGATTTGTGCTTCTGAACAGTCTGTAATCGTTGTTGACAAAGTTTATGAAGAAGTTAAAAAAGAATTCATTTACAGAGGTGCATATCTTTTAACTCCTGCAGATGAAAAGAAAATGATTGCCCTGCCGTTTATTGATCCAAAACGCGGCACTGCTCATCCGGCAATCGTCGGTCAGCCTGCTCACAAAATAGCAGAACTTGCAGGATTCAGTGTTCCAGAAACTTCAAAAATTCTTTTAGCAGAAAGACCTTCCGTAGATTGGGAAGATCCGTTCTCAAGAGAAAAATTGTCCCCGATTTTGACAATGTATAAAGCAAAAGACTTTGAAGATGCTACAGAAATGGCTTACGAACTTGTATCAAAAGGCGGTGCAGGCCACTCTGCAGACCTTTACACTGATACCCGTCATCAGGAAAGAATTGACAAATTCTCCGAAAAAATGCCTGCTTGCCGTGTATTGATTAACTCTCCATCTGCTCAAGGCGGTATTGGTGATTTATACAACTTTAAGCTTGAACCGTCATTATCTCTTGGCTGCGGTTCATGGGGTAAAAACGCAATATCAGGTAATATCGGCGTTGAAAACTTATTAAACTACAAAACAGTTGCAGAAAGGAGAGAAAACATGCTCTGGTTTAAAGTTCCGCCAAAAGTTTACTTCAAAAGAGGTGCAGTTGATCTGGCACTTCGTGAACTCCAAGGCAAGAAACGTGCCTTTATTGTAACTGACAGATTTTTGTTCAATTCAGGTGCAGTAGATCATATTGTTAACGTATTGGACGAAGTTGGTATTGATCATCAAATCTTCTTTGATGTTAAACCGGATCCTACATTGTCTACAATTAATCAGGCTATGGAAATTATGAAGCCTTACGAACCTGACGTAATCATATCGCTCGGCGGCGGTTCTCCGATGGATGCTGCTAAGATTATGTGGTTAATGTATGAACAGCCTGATACAGTATTTGAAGATATCTCAATGAGATTTATGGATATCAGAAAGAGAATCTGCCGTATCCCTGAATTAGGTAAAAAAGCAACAATGGTTGCAATTCCTACAACTTCAGGTACCGGTTCTGAAGTTACACCGTTTGCAATCATCACTGATGATGAAACTCACGTAAAATATGCTATTGCTGATTATGCTTTAACTCCTAACATGGCAATCATTGACCCGAACTTTGTTGACGGTATGCCAAAAGGATTAACGGCAGCATCAGGTATAGATGCATTAGTTCACTCAATTGAAGCTTATGTATCTTCTATGGCTACAAACTTCACAAATTCAAATGCACTGGAAGCTGCAAAACTTGTATTCAGATACCTTGAAAGATCATGGTCTGAAGGTGCAAACGATCCAATTGCAAGAGAAAAAATGCACTATGCAGCAACAATTGCAGGTATGGCATTTGCAAACGCATTCTTAGGATTGTGCCACTCAATGGCTCACAAACTCGGTGCTATGTTTAACGTACCTCACGGTGTTGCAAACGCATTGTTAATCAGACAGGTAATCAAATACAATGCTGTAGATTGTCCGAAAAAACAATGTATCTTCCCGCAATACAAATTCCCGAATGCAAAAGCAAAATATGCTCAAATTGCTGATGAACTTGGTTTAGGCGGAAAGAATGACGATGAAAAAGTTGAATTGTTAATTCAGGCAATCGACAAATTGATGAAAGCTGTAAATCTTCCGAATTCTATCAAAGACTTTGGCGTAAAAGAAGCAGACTTTAACGCTAAGTTGGATGAAATGGTTGAATTGGCATTTGACGATCAATGTACAGGTGCTAACCCGGCTTATCCGTTGATGGAAGATATCAAGGCTATTTACAAAGATGCTTACGAAGGTATTGTAAGAGATTACTACCCGACTAAGAAATAATTATAATTCAGCTGAAAGTTAAAAAGGAGTCGTTTTAAACGGCTCCTTTTTGTAAGATATTATATTTTATTTATAATGATTATCTTGACTTTTTAGTATGTCTTTTTTATTATAAAGTAACGTTAAGGCGACATGGCCAAGTGGTAAGGCAGGAGCCTGCAAAGCTCTTATCCCCCAGTTCGAATCTGGGTGTCGCCTTTTTTATATTTGTTTTTATCGACTATTGACATAATTTTTATATACTGATATAATTTTTGTATGTTTAAGAAAAGTTGGTTATTGGTATTATTTCTTTTGGTGTTTTTACCTTTACAGGTGAGTGCTGATATTACACTAAAATTTAACGGATTTATTGCTGATGAAGCAAATTTGTTGTCAGATGAGGTCGAAAATGATTTAAATATGACTTTATGGGATTTGCAAAAAAAATCGGGTGCAGATCTTGTTGTAGTTACACTTCCTTCTTTAAACGGAAGAACTGTTGAAGAAGTTGCAATTGATATAGGGCGTTCATACAAGTTGGGTGCTGTAGGTAAAAATAACGGCATGGTATATTTGACGGCTTTAAATGAGCGGAAAATGCGTATTGAACAAGGGTTGGGATTAGAAGATAAAATTCCAGTCAGTACTCTTGAAAATATAATGAATAATGATATTCTGCCCTATTATAAGCAAAATAGCTATGAAACGGGTATAAGGAGAGGTACTTATCGTTTGGCTCAAACCGTTGCTCAGGCTGAAGGTGTTAAAATCAAAAAGCAAGGTGTCTGTCCGCCTGCATTATCGCCTTCATCTTCCGGTTCGAAAAGCAACGGCGGTGATATTCCTTGGTGGGCTTGGCCTATAGTTATATTAGGAGCGTTATGTTCACCACGCCGCAGAAGATTTAATTCTAGCAGTTTCGGCGGTTTTGGCGGAGGCGGAGGCTTTGGCGGAAGCGGCTGTTCCGGAAGTTGGTAAAAATAGTTGGCGGTAGCGCAAAAGCGGGAACGAACAGAAGTGAGTGACTAACGATAATATATAAAGTCTGACGAATATTGACGGAAAGGGTAAAAAGAATGAGAAATTTGGATACATTTTTAGAGGAATTGAAATTTAATTTAGGTGACAATTTAGTATCTGTTTTCGCGTTCGGATCTCAGGCTAATGTTGAGGATGCTAAAAATAATCTCAATCTTATGATTGTTACCAATCAGCTAACTGCTGAGAATTTGTATGCGATATCAAAACCTGTTCAAAAATGGGTTAAGGCAAAAAATCCTGTCCCTGTAATTATGAACAGAGATGAATGGTATTCTTCGTTCGACGTATACACTATTGAATACTCTGATATGAAAGATAATTACCGCCTTTTGTACGGAGAAGACCTTGTTCCGTCAATCAATATAAATAAATATTTTTTACGTCTGGAATGCGAATCAGAGATTAAAAATCTTCTTTTAAAATATAAAAATAATTTCTTAATGAATATTCGCTCAGATAGAGAAATGAAAAAAGTTCTAAATAATGTTATAAAGACACTTGTTGTTATGTTCAGAGCTGTTTTAAGGCTTCATGACAGACCGGTGCCTTACAGAGCAGTTGACATTATAGAACATTGTTCCGAATTTTTATCTTTTAACAAAGTTGTTATAACAAAACTTGCTAAAATGAAATATGAAAATGATGACTGTAACAAGCAAGAATTGTTATTTATGGAAAGCGAACTGCTAAAAGATATTCAAACTATTTTAAAACAAGTTGATGCTATGCATTTTTAAATTTTTGTGCTACAATTAATTTACGGATAGTACGTACTCTGCAAGCTGAGTATTAATAAATTATTGTGCAGAGATGGTGAATCCAGTGAAACTTAAAATTCTTACGGTACATTGATAATATGGGCGATTAGCGCAGTTGGTAGCGCATCACATTGACGTTGTGAGGGTCACGTGTTCGAGTCACGTATCGCCCAGTTACTTTTTCTTTAGCACAAAGAAAAAGTAACCAAAAAGAAAGCAACACTCTAAAATATTTTTTTGTTTTATTGTTGCAAAAAGTAGGCAAAAAAGAAAAGACCACTTAAGTTAATTTCAGGTAGTACAGACAGTTGTGCAGCCAAAAGAAAGCAACATAAGGATTTAAAAATAGGATTTTATTATGCAGGACGTTACAATTACAGAATTGGATTCAAATTTATCTTTTAAGGCTAAAATTGATAATCCACCGGAAACTAAACAAAATTTTACAACTGTGTATATTGACGAAAAAGAGGTTAAACGTCCTACTGTTACCCAATCTAGCGGTTTAATCGAAATAAAGGCTGATAATCCTGATGATGAGGTCTCCAATTTTTTAAATTTCTGGAAAAACTCGAAAAAAAGAATTGATTTAATGGTCGAAACTGATGAAAATATGTATTTTATAAAAGGTTGTTCGCTTAAGAAATTCGAAGACCCTAAAAAAGCATTTTCTGTTTTCTATAATTCATTTAAGCAGGCTTAAATACAGGCTGCATAATTTTCAATATCTTCATCCGTAATCATTTCGGTTGCAGCAACAAGTATTTTGTTGCTATCGAGCTTTAAACCGCCTATAATTCGGTTTTCTTTTAGCTTAGCAAGTGTTTTATCAGCGTTTTGAACTTCAATTACAAATTCGTTAAAGAACTGTTTATTTAACGTTTTTATACCTTTTTCAGCCAGTTTTTCAGACAGCTTGTGAGCCATTTTAGCTGACAGATATGATGCCTGTTTAAAACCTTTTTCTCCCATAACTGTGAGATATAAAGTCGCACATAAGCCCATTAAAGCCTGATTTGAACAAATGTTGCTTGTGGCTTTTTCCCGTTTTATGTGTTGTTCTCTGGTTTGAATAGTTAAACAGTATGCAGGATTGCCTTCTGCATCAATTGTTCTGCCTGCAAGACGTCCGGGAATTTGGCGTAAATATTTTTCTTTGCAGGCTATAAAACCTGCATACGGCCCGCCATAAGACATAGGCAGCCCTAATGTTTGTATATCTCCGACAACAATATCTGCGTTGTATGGCGGCTCGATAAGTGCAAGCGCTGATATATTTGTACAAACAATTAATAATGTATCAACGGCGGGTGTTTGTGTAATTTCTCCGTAAAAATCAGGATTTTGCACCATTATACAGGCAAAGTCTGATGTATTTTCAGGAATTTCGTCAAACATACTGACTTGAATATTGCTCGCCCAGCAGTATGTTTTGATTACATTGATATATTCAGGATTAAGTTTGCTTGATACAAGCACTTTATCTTTTTTAGAAATTCTTATGGCCATCAAAATTGCTTCTGCACAGGCTGTTGCGCCATCATATACAGTAGCGTTTGAAACATCCATTCCCGTTAAACGGCATATCATAGTCTGGAATTCGTACATAACCTGAAGCGTACCCTGTGAAATTTCCGGCTGGTACGGCGTGTATGCTGTCAGAAATTCAAATCTGCCGGCAACCTGCGAAATGCAGGCAGGAATAAATTTATTATATACTCCCGCTCCGAGAAATGTTGTAAAATCAGTATTATTTTTTTTCGCAAGAGCTTTAATACGTTTTTGTACATCCATTTCACTGATGGCAGGTTCCAATTTCATTTGTGTCATGCGTGCTTGTTCGGGAATTTCTTTAAATAAGTCCTCTATATTTGAAATTCCTATACTGTCAAGCATTTCACGCTTTACTTCATCATTATGTACTAAAAAATTTTTCATTTGTTATTCCAGTTCTTCTTTATAATCTTCGTATTCCAATAAATCAGCTTCTTCTGTTTCTACATTGCCTGTAGCTTCAATTTTAACAAGCCATCCTTTTTCAAAGCTGTCTTCATTTAAAATTTCAGGAGTTTCGACTGCATTATTGTTGACTTCAATAATTTTACCGCTGATAGGCATATAAATTTCAGATGCTGCTTTAACAGATTCTACAGTTGCGAAAGTTTCGCCTTTTTTGAATTCACTTCCTGCATCAGGCAGTTCCAAAAATACTATGTCGCCAAGCTGTTCGACTGCATAATCCGTTAATCCTATGGTGAATGTATTATCACCGTTGTCTGATAGATATTCATGTGATTTAGAACATAATAGATTTTCGGGCATAATCATTTAATTCTCCATTTCTTTATAACTTAACTCTGTTTCTTTTCTGAATAAAAGGTTTTTTTATAATTTCTGCATCATGTAATTTCTCTCTTATCATAACTTGAACAATTGTTCCTGTGCAAATTTCTTTATTATTATTTACATAGGCAAGAGCTATATTTTTCCCCAGTGTCGGGGAAGGCGCACCGCTTGTAATTATGCCGGCTTTTTCACCATTATAATAAACTTCATACTCATGGCGTGCAATTGATTTGTCAAGCATTTTCAACCCGACAAGTTTCTTTTTCCCACCGTTTTTTAACTGTTCTTCTATAATTTCTTTGCCATTATAACATTCTTTTTTATCTTTAGGGATTGACCAGCTTAAACCTGCTTCAACAGGCGTCGTATTTTCATCCAAATCGTTGCCGTATAGGTGTAATGCTGCTTCTAATCTTAATGTATCGCGGGCTCCGAGCCCTATTGGTTTAATCTCGAAATTTTTACCCTCTTCAAGAATTTTATCCCACAGATATTCGGAATGTTTGTTTTCAACGAGAATTTCATAACCGTCCTCGCCTGTATATCCTGTACGCGATATAAGCACCTTAATTCCCCCAATTTTATCAGGTTTAATAGTAAAAGATTCCTGTTGATTTGTCATTCCGAGTTCCCGCATCAATCCGTCAGCCTTAGGCCCTTGTACGGCAAGAAGTGAATAATTATGGGACTGGTTATCTATTTTTACATCAAATTCCTTGCTGTTTCTTACCATCCAGTTTAAATCTTCATCAATTCGTGAGGCGTTACAGATTACAAGATATTCTAAAATCCCGAGTTTGTATATAATTAAATCGTCGATAATACCGCCGTTTTTGTTTGTAAGCTGGCAATAAACAGCTTTTTCATAATTAAGTTTGGAAATATCTTGAGGAACAATTTTGTTAAGAAATTCAACTGAATCTTTCCCCGAAACAAATACTTCCCCCATATGAGAAACATCAAACAAACCGACATTGTCGCGGACATTTTTGTGTTCTTCAATGATTGATGTATACTGTACAGGCATTTCCCACCCCGCGAAGTCAACCATTTTGGCTCTCAGAGCAATATGTTTGTCGTGTAAAAAAGTTTCTTTTGTCATAAAATATCCCCCAATTTGTATATGTATATTGTGCATATATTGAGGGATATTGTCAATATTTTTATTGAATTTTATAATTCTGCAATATTTCTGTAAAGTTCGATTTGTTTATCCGATAAGTTTTTCGGTATTACGATTTTAATTTTTGCATTTAAATTTCCGTATCCGCCACTTTTTTGAGGTAATCCAAGCCCTTTTAATCTTAAAGATTGGCCGGATGAGGTTCTGGGCGGAATCTTAATACTTATTTTACCGTGCAGCGTATCTATTTCTTTTTTTGTCCCGAGCACTGCTTCAGGCGGTGTAATTTCTATTTCTTTAGTTAAGTCAGAGCCGTTAACCTCATAGTCTTTATCTTTTATATTAACTATAAGGTATAAGTCGCCCTTTCTGCCGTAAGAATCCGATTTCCCTTCGCCTTTAATTCTGACCTTCTGGCCTTCTGTAATATTTGGCGGAAGTTTAACTTTTATAGATTTCGGTTCTGATTTAAAGCCTGTACCACCGCATTCACTGCAATAACCGCCGTTACCCGAACATTTTGTGCAGCGTTCTATATTGTTAAACTTTACAGTTATTGGTTTCTGCTCAAAAATATCCTTTACGGTTATGTTTAAGTTCATTGTGATATCAAGGTTTTCTTGTTTCGGTGCTTGTTGTGATGTTCTCCTGCGTGAAGTTGTTCTTTGTTGTTGCGCCCCGCCGAAATCAAAACCGCCAAAGTTCATACGTTGGGTTCTTGCGCCGCTGCCCATCATATCGCCGAATAATGAGCTGAAAAAGTCAGAAAATCCGCCCAAATCCTCGCCGTTAAAGCTAAAACTCTGATAGTTGCTGCCCTGACCACCGCCAAAACCATACTGTTCAAAGCCCGGAGGCGGAGTCCAACTCTGACCGCCCTGCCAGTTAGAGCCTAAACTGTCGTATCTATCACGCTTTTGTTTATCACCTAAAACTTCATAAGCTTCATTAATATCTTTAAATTTACTCTCGGCTTCTTTAGTTTTATTAACATCCGGGTGATATTTACGCGCCAGTTTTCTGTAGGCTGATTTAATTTCAGCTTCTGTTGCATCACGTGTTACACCCAATATATCATAATAATCTTTATATTCCATATTTCAGTATCTCCTACTTATATGATAATATAAAAAATTTGAAAACTTGAAATAATTAATTATTTTTTAAGTATTAAAAAAAGACAGAATTCATACAAAATCTGTCTTTTTTAATTTTTTCGGTTAGAGCAGCGTGCTCCTAGAACATCAAGCCTGCTTCTCTTGCAGCATCAGCCAAAGCAGCTACACGACCGTGGTATAAGAAACCTCCGCGGTCAAATACTACGCATTCAATTCCTGCTTTTTTAGCTTTTTGAGCTATAGCTTCACCTACAACTTTTGCAGCTTCTATATTTCCGCCGTGTGACAATTTCGATTTTAAATCTTTGTCATTAGAAGAAGCAGAAGCTAAAGTTACATGGTTTACGTCATCAATTAACTGTGCGTAAATGTGTTTTGTGCTTCTGTAAACTGCCAATCTCGGAAATTCAGCCGTTCCTGACAATTTAACTCTTATAGTTCTGTGTCTTTTTTGAACTTTTGGTTTTCTGGCTTCTTGTTTAATCATTTTATTTTCCTTTCTTGTACCCAAACCTTCTTGAAGAACCATTTCAAGGGTTTATACGGGCTATATTTTATACTTTTGTATCTATTATCAGCTCAACTTTTGATTTATCAACATATTGTTGAACTAGATTTTGATTCCTTTTTCTATCTAGAAAATTAAATATATCTGACAAAATATATGGATTATCAATGTTGGCTGCTATTCTTATGCCGTTGTCGGCAAGTTTTTTTGAAGTTTTTTGAGTATTGAAATAATCTTTCCAGTCAACATTTATAACACTGTATTTGCCGTTAGCATTGTATGTTTGGTTAACATAGTTTTTAACCTCATTATAATCTTTTTTTATCTCCTGAGGATTTGTACCGTACGGATAGCGTATATCATAAATGCCTGAAAAAGAAACTTTCATGTTACTTATTTCTTCCCTGCTTTACCGGCTTTACGTCTGATGTGTTCGCCTTCATATCTAACACCTTTTCCTTTGTAAACTTCAGGAGGACGTTTAGATCTGATGAATGCTGCAACATCACCTACAGTTTGTTTGTTAGAGCCTTTTACTGAAATTTTTGTGTTAGCTTCAACAGAAATTGTAATTCCTTCAGGCGGTTCAACAATAACAGGATGGGAATAACCTAAAGCTAAGTTTAAGTTTTTGCCTTCCATGTTTGCACGGTAACCAACACCCTGAATTTCTAATCTTTTTTCAAACTGTTCTTTAACACCGTGAACAGCGTTAGCAACTAAAGTTCTAGAAAGACCGTATAACGCGTCTGTTTCTCTTGAATCACCAATTTTTGATAAAACAATATGGTTGTCTTCAACTTTAACTTCTATTTCAGGACGAATATGTACTGTTTCAGTTCCATGCGGCCCTTTAACAGTAACTGTATGACCTTCAATTTTAACTTCAACTCCTTGCGGAATTTCTATAGGTTTTTTTCCAATTCGTGACATTTTAATTTTCTCCTTTGGGTATATTGTGTACATTTCCCGCCCTTTTCTACCAATTATGGACGGTATTTTAGAGGTCTGGAGGTCAGGATGGTCAAGAGGTCAGGCTATTATCGTAAAATGGCTTGCCTTCTTGTCCTCTGCTCTTATGTCCCTCTGATTAATATACGTAGCAAAGAACTTCTCCGCCGAGGTTTTCTTTTCTTGCTTTTCTGTCTGTTAAAAGCCCTTTGCTTGTAGAAACGATAGCAATACCCATTCCGCCTAATACTTTAGGAAGATTTTTAGCCTTGCTGTAGTTTCTTAAACCGGGTTTAGAAATTCTTTCTAATTTAGTGATGATAGGTTTATTTTTAGCATCGTATTTTAGAATAATTTCCAAAACTTTGAATTTACCTTCTGTTTTTTCACTGTAGTCGGTAATATAACCTTCTTCTTTTAAAAGTTTAGCTAATTGAACTTTCAATTTAGAAGACGGCATTAAAACTGACGGGTGTAAAACCTGATTAGCGTTTCTGATTCTTGTTAGCATATCTGCTATAGGATCTGTCATTGACATTTTAAAATTCCTCCGGACTTACCTCCAGTTAAAGGCAGTATCCTTACTTAACTATTACACCGCTTACCGGATTAAGTTTGCCTTACAGGAGCTTTCAAAACACGGGTCTCCCCATTTTTTGCCCCATTGGCGTGCCCCGGCAGTTCGGAACTGTACAATTACTTTATCATGAATATACTAAATTTACAATATTAGTTGTAATTTTTATTTACAAAAAACCAAAAAAGACCGCATCCCTCGGTCCTTTGGTTTTTATTTATAAATTTAAGTGCTGTTGGATTGCTACACTCCATCTTTTTATCTTAAAGATTTATGCAATCCCTGTTTAGCAGATGAGCGGCACGCTGCCTACCAGCTAGCTTTTGTAACGCCCGGAAGTAAACCTTCGTGAGCCATTTTTCTTAAACAAATTCTGCAAAGGCCGAAATCTCTGTGGTAACCGTGAGGTCTGCCACAGATACTGCATCTGTTATGAAGTCTTACTGCAGGGTATTTACCGGCTGCAACAAGTTTTTCGCGTCTTAGTTCTTTGTTTATCATCGCTTTTTTAGCCATGAATTTCTCCTTTTTTTATTTTTTCTTGTAATAAAACCCTGATTTTGGGTGGAGCGGTTACGCTCCTTATTTAGTCATTACCTCAAAGATTTATGTAAAATCTAAGTGGCGTGTGGAGCGGCTATGCTCCCTTATTTGTTCATCCCTTTGAAAGGCATACCGAGTAATCTTAATAATTCTCTTGCTTCATCATCTGTTTCAGCAGTCGTGATTACAGATACGTTCATACCTTTAACCAAATCAACTTCTTCATAAGTGATTTCAGGGAATAATGCTTGTTCTTTTAAACCTAATGTATAGTTGCCGCGACCGTCAAAACTTTTCGGGCTTACACCTCTAAAGTCACGGATACGTGGAAGAACTACGCATATAAGTTTTTGTAAAAAGTCATACATTCTTTCTCCGCGCAATGTAACCATTGCACCAACAGGCATTCCTTCTCTTAACTTGTATGATGCGATTGATTTTTTAGCTTTAGTAACTACGCATTTTTGGCCTGCAATTTTAGTTAATTGAGCTTCGATTGCTTCTGCAATTTTAGAGTTGTGAGAAGCTTCACCAACACCCATATTCAAAACAATTTTATGAAGTTTTGGAATCTGGTTGATATTTTTATAGCCAAATTTTTCCTTTAATGCAGGAACTACTTCTTCTTGATATTTAGCTTTTAAGTTTTTGGTTTTCGTTGTCATTTTCTTAATTTCCTTAATTCTGTGATACTGAAATTATAACACGAATTATAATTTAGCATCTAATTGTTC
>CALUUR010000006.1 GCA_944324015.1 Candidatus Gastranaerophilales bacterium | reverse complement strand
ACTTCTGAAAGGATACCGGCTTTTTGAATTTTTTTCTTGAAACGTCTGAGTGCGCTTTCAATTGATTCGTTTTCGCCAACTTTAACTTCTGCCATTTATATTTTCACCACCTTTATGGTCTTATTTATAAAGTAATATCAAAATTATTATACCAGAGAAAAAATAAATTTCAAGCTATTCATCTTTATATTGACAAATAAAAGAAAAATAATATATATTAAAAATGTTGCAGGAATTTGAGAGGAATTTTATTATGGTGTGGAATAGAAAGCTTAGAATTGCCCCCCCCCCGAAAAGATAGGTAAAACAAATATTTTAAGCTATTTTATTCACAATTATAATGTAACACATCATAATAGAAATATAATACATCACGTTAAAATTAATAAATTTGGTTTTACACTTGCGGAGGTTTTAATTACTCTTGGAATCATCGGTGTGGTTGCCGCATTAACAATCCCCTCTCTTATTACAAAAATCGAAAATATTGCTTTTAAAACAGCATTCAAAAAACAAATTTCAAATTTTGCGCAGGCGATGGAAACTGTTCAATTTGAAGATGAATTTATTTTTGATGAACTTAGAAATGATTGGGCTCAATCTCCAGTTTTTATATGTAAAATACAACAACAAATGAAAGCCTTAAAAAGCGGGCTTGACTGTTCAACTGTTCTTGGGAGCAATTTTAATTCAACTGCAATATCTACATTCCAAACTGACTTAACCTGGCATAAAGATTCCGAATGGTATGATAAACGCGGGGAAGAAATGAGACTAAATATCGGATATAACCATAATACATTTTTGCTCCCTGACGGTGCATTGATAAATTTTAACTGCACGACAAGTGTATTTGTTGATGTAAACGGATACAAAAAACCGAATACTGTCGGGAAAGACATATTTTATTTTAATGTCAGCAATAAAGGTGTTACACCATTTAGCCCATACACAGAAAATACAACTAATGTAAACAGTTGTACAACATCAGATAAATATCATATAACATCAGATAATTATGAACAGGATTGTGCTACAGGCTCAGGATGGGGCTGTTCCGTAAAATATCTTTTAGAATGATTTTCTAAAGCCGCAATTATCATTTACAATAAATCTATTTATTTCAGAAAGTTTTTCTTCCAATTCAAAACGTGATGTACCCGCCTTATTCGGATAGATTTCATACATTTTTTTATGTAATTCATCCGTTAAATTCGGCATAACAACATTTGCACCGCTCTGCAGCGCAAGCAGCCTTCCATCAGGTCTTAATGATTCCATTGCGGTAGTAGCCGGAATATTTATATCCGGTAATAAAACTCTCGTTAAAGCCATAACCTTGACAGCTAAATCCAAATCACCATTTTTTTCATGAGCAAGAGGAGTTTGAGGATGAGGAATAAAAGGACCTATACCAACCATATCAGCATCCAACGACTTAAAAAATAAAATGTCATCAGCAAGAGATTCCATAGTTTGGCCGGGAAGCCCTACAAGGCAGCCGGTACCGGTTTCATAACCAAGCTTTTTTAAATCGCATAAACATCTTTTACGATTTTCAAAGTCAGCCCGAGGATGCATTTTTTGATATAAATCCTTGTCAGTAGTTTCAATCCTCAATAAAAACCTGTCCGCACCTGCTTCCTTATATGCTTTGTACTCCGCAAATGTCTTTTCACCTATACTTAGAGTAACAGCAGCACCGAAATCTTTAATCCGAGAAATAATATCGCATAATAAATTCGTTGAATAAAATTCATCCTCTCCCGATTGAAGAACAATTGTTTTATATCCCTGAGAAATCCCTCCCTGTACAAGCGTTAAAATATCATTTTTAGAAAGTCTGTATCTCTCAGCAGAACGATTGGAGCATTGCAATCCGCAGTATAAACAGTTTCTTTTACATATATTAGAAAACTCTATTAATCCGCGTAAATGTATACCATCACCAACATATTGACGACGAATTTCATCAGCAGTCTGAAAAATTTCATTACTTTCAGATTTTAAAATATCAACAATTTCTCTCTTAGATAAGTTCATAAAAAAATTATATCACATGGTATAATCAAATTATAAGAAGGAGAGAAAATATGAAAAAGTGTAAAATTACAGTCCTAAAAAAAACATTTGATAAGAATCTTGCAGAAGAATACGGAGCCCCGAATTTAGGGCCATGCCCTATGTTAAAAGAAGGTCAGGTATTTTTCGCCGATTATGCAAAGCCCGAAGGTTTCTGTGATGAAGCCTGGAAAGCAATTTATCAATATGTTTTTGCGCTCTCCCACGGAGCTGATAAAGAAACCTTCTATTTTAATGACTGGATAAGAGTGCCAGGAGTGGCAATATGCAGCTGCAATGACGGGTTAAGACCCGTTATATTCAAGATAGAAGCAACTGAGGAAAATTCAAAAATTAATTATACACCCGTTTAAAAGAATCCCCAGTTTCCTGATGGAAACTGGGGACAATATTAATTTTTCGGTTTTATTCTGCTTTGCTCAAAAGCCTTTCTGGCATCTGCATTTGCAACCATTGCAAAATCATCAAGATTATATCCTAAATCTTCAAGATGTTTTAACAGAGCGCCGCCTACAATTTTGCCGTCTTTATCTTTGATGAGCCAGCTTTCATTACCGTCAATACCCGCTCTTACCATTTGCCTGTATTTAGGTTTATCAAAGAAGGTATCAACCGAACGATAAAGAGCTTCTTTAAAGTCATAAACCATAGTACCCAGATAATCATAACCTGATTGACCTACTTCAGGAACAGTACGTTTTGTTAAAAATCCGTTCACTCCGTCCTGAATACTATCAACATGACCGCCGACGCGTGTTGCAACAACAGGAGTTCCTTTATACAAAGATTCCCATTTAGATCCGTCAGGTTCAAAGTGACTCGGGAATAAAGTTATGTCTGTGCCGCCATGGAATATATTATTAGGAGTGTAACCTACCATATAAGGAACGGTTTCTGCATCTTTGCCCATTTTTGATTTAAAATCACGCATTAACTTTTCCCATTTTCCGCCTTCACCGTCAGAACCGCCGACTACAAATATAGGTTTCGGTTTTCCCGGATATTTTTCAGGCCATTCCTTAAGAACCTGCGTCATTGTTTCAGCAAGGATGTCAATCCCTTTTTGCCCTACAAATCTTGTACCACAGTTAAATACAATCTGATTATCCAAATCATCCATATTTATCTTAGAAAGATCTGTAACACCTTCAGGAGCTAAATTAAACAATTTGCCCTTTGTATTATTATAGTCCACCATTGCACGCATATATTCAAGGAACTGTCGTTTATTATACAATCTGTTTTCCATTATTGTATCAATACTGTCCAGATGGGTTTCAGGCTTAAATGTCCTCAATGTTGTATACCCCTCTTTGACCATCTTATCAAGAAATTCATTCAACTGAGGAATTCCCAAATCACGCAATGACTTTAACATACCATCAAAATTATCATATTTAAAATCTCTGGTCTTTGCTTTATCATTTGGATCTGTAAAAATTTCTCTGATTAATTGCCGCTGGGTTCCAGTAACTTCTAAGGAATCAATGCCGTCTTTAATAATTGTAAATTTATCTCTATTTAAATTATTGTTAAATCCGACCAAATTTTCAGGACTAACATCATTTACTGCTCTATCCCAGCCGTTACTTTGTCCGACCATAGTTTTAGTGTTAAAGCGAACCTGCATTATATGCTGAAGTGCATGTCCTCTGTTTGGATCAGATGCGCACTCTTTAGCATAAGTAGGAGATACAGGTTTAAGTTTGTTTGCAAGACAAGCCGCTATATTTGCCAGATTTAAAGTTCCATCTGTAGTGTGTACATTTCTTAGCCCTGCAGGCTCTAAACTTGTAAAGGCATTTGAATAAATATCGTAAGCATATTTTCCGTATAATGTATTTAAAATATCACTTCCATGCTGCCAATCAATACCCTGATGATCTAAACAATGAATAAGTTCAACAAGATTCATATTTTTAATTTTATTAGCCGCAACTTTTGAAAGTTCTTTGTTTGAATTTTCAACAGGGGCAAGAAGTTTTGTAAGTCCTGCCATAGCAGCTGTATGCCAGTCGTTTAATAACAACACATCAGGAGCCGGTATTTCATCAAACACCTTTGAATTTAATATTTTATATGATGTTTGAGAATTAGGATCAAGTTTTATTTTCATAAATTCATATACAGCTTTCGGGAAAAACGCATATCTTTCCTTTTCCGCAACACGCTGAGAATCTCGATATAAGCCATCTGCCTCAAAGAAATCTTTATTCCTGAACATTAAACGATTAAAGGCAAAATACGGATCTTTTCCGTAAAATACCTCAATAGTTTCTTTTTCAGAATGACCGTTTCTAAAAGCATACATGTCAAACTCTGCTACTTTATCAACATCAATAGATAACTCTTTAAACTTATAATGCCATTGCCCGTCTTTTTGAATTATTGAAGAAACACCAGGGACTTCATTCATAGGACGGACAAGAATATTTTTGATACCGAGCTCTTTCACCATGTTTTTAGCAATTTGTACAGGAACTTCACCTAAACCGCCTTCTTTTTCAGGAAGAGATTCAGCAGTTAAAGTCCAGGTTGTAGAATTTGGCTCAAGTTTCGGAATCTGTGTTTCTTTATTAATCATTTTACTTGCCGCAGATTGAATTTCAGATACTACTCCTTTGGAAAGCATAATACGTTTTCCGTCCGGACCGACATTCTGCTGGAGATTGAAATTGTCAATTTTAGCGAGATTTCTTTCCGGATTTATAATTTTATTAATTTTACCGTTAATATCATTTATATTCTTTTCGAGAGTTTTTAACCAACCTACAGAATAATCACTTTTTTCCTGTATTTTACTTTCAATAGATTTCTGGTTTTCTGAAGAACCTTTCACCTCTTTTTCAAGACCTTTTAAACCATCAATATATTCTTTAAATTTTTGATCAATTTTTGCATCAAAATCAGACTTGGCACGTAAATCAGAAACCTCAGTTCTCACAGTTGCACTGATTTCATCAAATTTTTTTGTTAATGTATCAGACAAATCTGATGCACCTTTTGTCAAGCTTTTTGACTTGCCGGATTTTACAACAGACACAACACTCAAAGCAATTGCAGCCACTGCTGCGGCAGAAGAAGCATAAGCAACCGTTTTTAATGTTTTATCAGTGTTTTTTTTCGAAAAATCATTCGCATTCTGCTTTTGTACCTGCGGCTGACTAATTTGAGAAGGCACCATAAATTGATTGAATTGACTGGATGTGCCAAACGAAATTCTTTTGATAGTACTCATAACACCTCACATTAGAACTTAAACTACAATACACCCCGTATAATTCTTTGCAAAGGCAAAAAAAATTATAAACACTATATTTATTTCCCGCTTACAACGCAAAAAAATAAACATACAAGAGATAATTAATTCTAATCACGAACAAAAAACGATGTCAAGAAGTAATTTATATTTGAATTAAAAAAATTTATGATATAATAAATTTGGTTGACAGCCGGTTTTATTTATAAAAAATCGAAAAGTATGAGGCTTCGTAGCTCAGCAGGATAGAGCAGCGGTTTCCTAAACCGAAGATCGCGCGTTCGAATCGCGCCGGGGCCACCATACTTTTTCATTACATAAAGTTTATTACAGTTAGAACATTAACACTGCTAAAAGGGCAAACAGTATTAACGGAATATTATAATGTAAAAATGTCGGGATACATGTATCTTTAATATGTTCATGTTGACCGTCAACATTCAAACCTGCAGTTGGCCCAAGCGTAGTTCCGGAAGCCGGAGAGCCGGCATCCCCTAAAGCTGCAGATGAGGCAAACACAACTATTGCCTCAAAAGGCGTAAACCCAAGCTGAACAAATATTGGTACAAATAAAACCGCCAGAATTGGAATTGTACCAAACGAGGTTCCAATACCTATTGTTATAAACAGACCAATTATCAGCATTAAAAATGAGGCAACAAGCTTTGAACCCATCATTAAAGGAATAAAAGCATTAACAAGACTATCAATACCTCCGGTTGATTTCAGGATACCCGCAAATCCTGCAGCAACAAGCATAACAAACGCTACATATCCCATTAATCCTATACCTTCATTAATAAGAGTATCCATTTTTTCAGGGTTGATAGCACGTGTTCCAAAGATTATCGTTAAACCGATTAAAGCTCCTAAAGGCAAAGATTTCGTCCACAACTGAACTGCAAGTGTCGCAAAAGCCGCAAGCAGAGTTATATAATGACTTCCCGTAAATCTTAAAGACCTTCTACGTTCCTCTCTAAACTGGATATTTTCATACTCACGCTCTTTTCTGTAAGAAATAAATATTGCCCATAAGAGTCCACATAAAAGGCCTACGCCCAAAATCCAAACTGAGTGCCAAACATCAGTTACAGTAACTTTCATCCCGTTTGATGTCATATTATCAGCAAGAAGTCTTTGAAATATTAACCCGAACCCTGCAGGAAAAACAATATAAGGTGTTACAAGACCAAATGCAAGAGCGCAGGCAACAGCACGCCTGTCAAGTTTAAGTCTGTTCATAACTGATATCAAAGGCGGGATTATTACAGGAATAAAAGCAATATGAACAGGTATCAAATTTTGCGAGGCGCAGGCTAAAAGTGTTAAAATTAAAAGAAGAATAAATTTATTACTTTTTATCAATAATGCAATTCTTTTTGCAAGAACATCCGCCAAACCAGTATGAGCCATAGCAGCTGCAAATGTTCCGAGCAAAATATAACTCAAAGCTGTTTCGCTGTTCTGCCCCATACCGTTTATAAAGACATCCATAATTTGTCCTGCATGCATACCTGCGATTTTACCCGCAACAACTGCCGAAACGATAAGCGCAAGTAAAACATTTACCCTGCATAAACATAAAATACAAAGCAATATAACAGATACAATTATCGGATTAAATAATAATTCCATAGTCTAAACTTTTTCCGCTTTTAATTCTCCAAATTTCGGTTTTCTTCCGCATGATTTGTCCTCATCGCAAAAGCCTAATCTTTCACATTTTGGAACAAGATAAGGTTTTAACCATGGTTCCTCTTTTACAAGCTCATCACACATCATTTTAACCATTGTTCTTATTTCATACTGTGCTCTTGTACAAAGTCTTAAATTAGCCAAATGAATCATTTCCCTGAGGTTTAAACTTGCAACAAGTGAACTTGCGACAGCATTAGGCAGAACAAATCTTGCATCCTCGGCAGGAACTCCGGCATCAACAAATTCCTGATACTGCTCTGAAATTTTACCCATGAACGCAACAAATTTTTCTCTTAATTCAGAAATTTTTTCTATTGTAGGCGGAATAATATAATCAAACTGCCCTTTTTCTTTGACATATCTTTGAGACTTTTGAGAAAAAGACATATGTCTGTGTCTTACAAGCTGATGCGTGCAGGCTCGCGAAACATTTGATATTGCAAAAGTAACCTGAATATGCTCAATTGTTGAATAATGACCTGACGAAATAACTCTTTCAATAAGCTTAAGCATTTTTTCTTTATCATCAGTGCTGTTATAAATATTTATCGGGTAATCAGCACTGTAACAGGTTCTGCAGGCTGTATAAACAGTCTTTAGCATATTAGCAGGTTTTGAAATCAAATTTACAACTGGTTTATTTTCATTTTCCATACACAAAATCCCTCTCAATAAAAATACAATAAATTAATTATACCACCCTTAAGTTTAAGAGTGGTATAATGTAAATTTTTTCTAACAATTTATAAAAACAATTATTTTTTATTGCCGTAACGTTTGTTAAATCTTTCAACACGACCTTCTGAGTCAAGAATTTTCTGTTGTCCCGTATAGAACGGATGGCAGTGGTTGCAGATTTCAACCGTGATGTTATCATTAATAGAACCTGTTTCAATTTCGTTCCCGCAAACACACTTGATAACTGTTTTTTTATAATCAGGGTGTATTCCTTTTTTCATTTCTAACCTCTTTCTTTTTCTCAAGATTCCAAACTTGATTTTAAAATTTCGACTAATTATATGATACTACGGAAATAAAAAAGTGCAAGCGTTATAAAAATCTCATGCATATGTTTGATGTTAATTTTTATTAATTTCTGCATAATAAAAAAGTTATCAGTTATTAGATTTTTAAAGGTGATTATTTAAATGAATCTGCATGAAAAATGTTTACTCAGGTATTTACAAAACCCCGATGAATTATCGTATTCAACTGAAATCTTGAAAATTAATAATTTTATTCTTGAAAAACAATTTATATTAAAAAATTTTGTTGCCAAATCCTCTACATTCAACTATACTGAAAGAATGAAGTAGTAAAAAAAGATTGTAAGGTTATGTTCAAAAAAATATTATACATAATAGGACTTGTGTTCTTTGTGATGTTTATATTTTTGATACTCAAGAATGCAAATTTAAATTCATTTATTGATTCTGTTGAAAACAGAACATTCGATTTAAGACAAAGTATTATTATTAAAGAAGGCGGGAAATATCCTAACAGTGATATTGTAATTATTGCAATTGATGATGCAACATACGAATATATTCTCGGCAACTACGGAGAATGGCCTTTGCCGCGGGATGTCTACGCAAATATAATAAATTATCTTGAAAATTTCAGCCCGCGTGCAATTGCTTTTGATATGATGTTTGTAAAATCGTTAAAAAGTCAAAATCAGGCCGATTTAGCGTTGATAAACTGTTTTAAAAAGTATAATAATTTATATACTTCGATGAATTTTGATAACCAGTCGGCAGATTTAAGAACACCGCCTGATTTACCGGAAAAACTCACAATTAATGTAAAAAATAATTCAAAGATAGACTTTGCCGGCTTAACATATACAAATTGCAGAAAAATTCTTGACGGAATAATTAATGCTACTTCAAATATCGGAATAATTAATGTTTCACGTTCAGATGACGGGGTGTTAAGAAAAATGCCTCTCATTGTAAAATATAAAGATAAATTTTATCCTCAGCTTGCACTTAAAGTCGGAATAAATTTTCTTGGAGAAAATGATAAAATATACGAAATTGATAAGAATTCAAATCTTAAAATAGGCGACAGGAAAATATTTCTTGACAAAGACGGAAGTGCAATAATTAACTGGTACGGGCCATCAGGGACTTATACATATATCCCTATGTATCAATTAATAAAAGCTGTTAACGGAGAAAAAACAGAGCTTGATTATGATTTTTCAAACAAAATAATATACTTCGGCACAACCGCTGCGAGTTTGTTTGATATAAAAACAGTTCCCACAGGGAAAATTTATCCCGGAGTTGAAATTCAGGCAACATTCATTAATAATCTGATTGATAACAATTTTATAAGAAAGGCCGACAGAAGTTATACCATTGCCTTAAGCATTCTTCTTGCTCTGTTGATAGCCTCTGTTGTTAGCCGTATAAATTCGGCTTTTACCGCTTCATTAATGTCGCTTTCAACATATTTTATTTATATATTAATTTCATATTATGCAATGAAATTCGGTAATTTATGGTTGGAAGTAATTTATCCTCTGATATTTTCTATTTTTGCATTTACTTGCGCTTACATAATAAAATACCTCATTAAATCAAGAGATTTTGAATTACAGTATAAACTTGCAACAACTGACGGACTGACAGAATTGTACAATCACAGATACTTTCAGGAACAGATTAGAATGCAGGTAGAACAGTCTAAACGTTATGAAACCAATTTTTCATTAATAATTATAGATATAGATTTCTTTAAACGATTTAATGACACCTTCGGACACCAGTCAGGCGATGCTGTACTCAGGGAAGTTGCACAGACTCTAAAACGGAATGTTCGTTCAACTGATATTGTATGCAGATACGGAGGAGAGGAAATGAGCATTATCCTTCCAAATACGTCAAAGGAAGAAGCCCTTGCAACTGCACACAAAATATGCAGCCGCGTAGCTGAGAAAAAATTCCGCCTTTACGGCGGCAGAGAAACAGGGGTAACAATAAGTTTAGGAGTAGCAACATTTCCTGCCGATGGAGAAACTGCGGTTGATGTTATCGAAACCGCTGACAAACGTCTTTATCTGGCAAAAAATAACGGACGCAATCAGGTAAAATAATTATTTTAAATTACCGGAACATCAACAGGGTCGACAAGTATTACGTTTAACACTTCACCCTTTCTTAGATTAACGTCATCACCTTTTCTTATCATATCAGCAAAAAAGTCATAAACATAATATGCACCACCGCCGATTGCACCGCCGATAGCTCCGACACCGGTCATCAATTGATCTGCAACTATAACATCATCAAATACATCCCCACCCCATTCGGTTGAAGTTGAAACAATATCTTTTGTAACATGCCAGTTATTTATCAGAGCATCTTTATAGCCATTACCTCCTGATATTCCGCCATCATAAGTAACATCGGCACGACCAGTTACAGTAAAAGTCAAAGGCAGCTGTCTACCGTTAGGAGTTACGACATGATCAAAATCTAGATACAATACAGCGCCCTTTGACATTCTTTTTGAGGGTTCAACCTTTCTGATAGTACCGCGGACTAAAGACCCCATAGGTAAAATTACGTCATTGTCTGAAGTTTCATCACTCATTAATATAGCCGTAAATTCAGTTCCTGCCGTATTGTTAATAGTAGATATCGGGTTCATCAATTGAAGTGAAAATTTAGTTCCTGCAGGAATTCTTTTTGTTTTTGCATTCGCATTAAAAGGTGCTGCAAAAGCAGTATTTACAAACAATAAAAAAGATAATATTAAAATTAAAAATCTCATAAAGCATTCTCCTCTTTTTCTAAATATTTTATAAAACAATTAACAATTTTGCAATATATTTACAAAAGTCTTATACTATCTGTATGTCGAAAATTGATAAAATTGAAGAGTTGCAAAAGTTATTAAAGGATGATAATACAAACTTTCAGGCCCGCAGAGAACTTGCGGTGTTACTTTTGGATTGCGGATATCCGGAAGAGGCCAGACAGCATTTTTTATATCTGTCAAAAATCTTCAATGATGACAGCGGACTATACTATAACCTCGGAATTACCTATGAAAAACTGAAAAATCTTGACAAAGCGCAGGAAGCATATTTAAAAGCAATAGAACTTGCACCTGAAGAAGTTGATGCCTATTACAATCTCGGGCTTGTGTATATAGATAAAAAAATGTACGAAAAAGCTGTTGACTGCTTTGAAAGTGTTCTGTCAAAAGACAATAACGACTCTAATTCATATTTTTCAATAGGGCTTTGCTATTTTAAAGAAGGTAAACTTGACGGAGCAAAATACTACTTTCAACGCACGATTGATTTAAATGACGAAGATATATACGCTCACTTTTATATGGGCAATATTCTAAAAGCACAGGGTGACAATGACGGTGCAAAAGAAAAATTCAATAAAGTTCTTCAGCTCTCTCCCGATTACAGCTGGGCATATTTTAACCTTGCATCAATTGATTATGAAGAAGGTGATTTTGACTCCGCAATAAACAATCTTGAAAAAACAATTGAATTAAATCCAAAAGATATTGATGCTTACAAAATTTATGCAAAAATATTAAGCAAACTCGCTCAATATGATGCTGCTGTGTCTGTTATTGAAAAAGCCGTTGAAAATTGCGGTGAAAACGGAGATTTGTACTACATACTTGCTCAAATTTATAAGCTGCAAAATTTAAAAGAAAATTATATAAAATTTATGAATAAAGCACTCAAAATGAATACAACTCTTTCAATATCTCCAAAGCTTGTAAAAAAAGAGCTGGATGAATTTTTTAGATAACTACTTTAAACAGGAGAAATAAGACTTTCCATTACCCTGATAGCATGTATTTGATATAGCATGCGAAATTATATCATTTACAGTTGCTCCGTGAACATTACTTTCCCCGTACATATAGCCGCCGGGTTTTAATACACCGTTTTCATCAATATGAAAAGGGAAAAAATCATAACCTAATCTATTTGGCAAAGAAGGACCGTTTGTGTCAATATAAATACAGAGCGAATAAGAGGGTGCAGCATCTACAAAAAAGATAGCCCCTGAAGGTGAATAATATATATCAAAAAAATTATAATGGAAACTGGCAACATCCTGACCGTCAAATTTAAGATAAAAACTTGTCATTTCGTCTGCATCAATAATATCCTTGCAATACTTATTTGCAGCAATATAACTTTTCATTGAATAACATTTTTGAATATTTTTAAAAACTTTATTAAAATCTTCAGAAAATGACGAAGTATTACTATTTAAGTCATGATTATTTGGCTCAACGTAATATGTATACAAATTATCAATATTATGTTCATACTTCATAGCTTGCAATGCGTTGTTTAATAAGGAATAAGAATGCTTAAATTGTGATTCCAACCTTGCATTTTGAATTTTTGTTATCAAAGATGGCATTGTCATGGCAGCAACAACACCAATTATACCCAAGGTAATTAAAACTTCAGATAGCGTGAAAGCATGCAATTGTTTTTTAAAGTGATATGTCATATCACCAGTATAACATTTTTTATTTTTTTTGCAAGTCTGAAATGCAGACGCTAAGCCCGGAGTGCCCCCACCCGAAGTTCTCTGTTTTAATAAATCTTTTCATATAATTATTCCTTCTCAAAGCTTTACTTTATTATTATAATAAATTTTCCCTGAAAATTCAAGCATTTTTTATGATATAATCAGGGCATGGTTAGAATAATTAACGGAAAAAATGTAAAAAGTCTTGCACATATTACGTATAAAATCCTTAGACTGCAGGAAAAATTTACACATATAGAAGAATTTAACAATCCGGAAATTTCTCCTTGTATATATGCACTCTGGCACGCCAATCAATTTCTGGTACACGGTATAAGAAACAGAGAAAAATTAAGCATATTAATAAGTACTTCAATAGACGGAGAAATTGTTGCAGAAGTATGCGAAAAATGGGGCTTCAAAGTCGTAAGAGGTTCATCAGGCAAAAAAGGAGCTGTTGAATCTACAATGCAAATGCTCACAAGGCTGAAAGAAGGTGAGTGCGTTGCAATTATGGTCGACGGCCCGCACGGACCTCTACATAAGGTTAAAAACGGAGCCGTAAAACTTGCACAAATGTCGGGAGCACCTATTGTACCGGTTTACTGGTTTTCTTCTCAAAAAACATTTATAAGCCTGCCTTCCTGGGATAAAATGAAAATGCCTTTTGGTAAATGTAATATACTAAACATTTACGGAAAACCGATATATGTTAAAGAAACCGCAACCGATGAAGAACTTTCCGCCGTTAAAGAAGAGATAAAAAATCAGCTTTTTGAGATTGAGCAAAAAGCTCCGGAATACTATAACGAGGCTTTTAAACAAAAGTTATGGAACAAAAAATAAGCATATCTGCTGTTCAGATGTGTTCTAAAATAGCTGATACAGCAGCAAACATAAAAAAAGTTGAAAAATTAATAGAACAGGATATCAATAATACGGATATTATTATACTCCCTGAAGTTTGGACATGCGGATGGGCACCGAAACACTTTAGAGAAACAGCCGAAAATATTTCAGAAAGCAAAACTATAAATTTTCTCTCATCAATCGCAAAAAAGTATAATTGTTGGGTTATAGGCGGAAGTTTTATTACAAAAGACAACGGGCATTATTTTAACACCTGTCCTGTTATTAACAGAAAAGGCGAACTTGTTGCAACTTATGATAAAAATCATCTTTTCTCATATTACGGATGCAGAGAAGGTGACTTTGTCGAACCCGGAGAGTCACCCGTTATGATTGATATAGAAGGGGTTAAAACAGGTCTGACAATATGCTATGATATAAGATTTCCCGAAATTTACAGAGCCTATAGAAAAGCCGGAGCCGACTTGTTTATAAACTGTGCTGCCTGGGGGTTAAAAAAGCCGATTCCATGGGAATGTATGACACGTTCAAGAGCTGTTGAAAACCAAACTTTTATGGTAGCATTAACTCAATCGGGATATATTGAAAATGACGAATGGAATATAGGACATTCAAGAATTATTGATTACAAAGGAGAAACAATATCTGAAATAAAAGAGCAAAAGGAAGGTGCAGTGCAGGCTGTTTTAGACTTTTCGCCGATGTATGACTTCAGAGAAAAATGCACCTGTATGAAGGATATAAAAACAAACTACGAGGTTAAATACGTATGAAAAAATTTTTAAATTTACTATTTTGTCTTGCGTTAATATTTTGTTTACAGAATGCCGGGTTTGCAGGTGTAATTGATAAAACAATAGCGGCTTCCGGAATAAATAAAGATTCTGTATCAATATCTGTTAAGGATATTTCAACGGGCAAAACAGTATACAAGTTAAATGATAAAAAATCTTCCATGCCAGCATCAACTCTTAAGTTAGTAACCCTTAGCGCATCATTAGATACACTCGGCAAAGATTACAAATTTTCAACGAAACTATATAAAAATACTAACAATGAATTATTTTTAGTGCTTGGAGCCGACCCCTTTCTTGCATCCTCTGATTTGAAATATCTTATAAAAACAGCTAAAGAAAAAAATATAATTTCTCCTAAAAATATTTACATTGACGACTATATCTTCGATAACAGAGAATGGGGAGAAGGATGGCAATGGGATGATGATTTAAATCCTCTTATGCCTAAATTCAGTTCATATAATCTGGATAAAAATCTCCTTAATATTATAATTTCTCCGACATCTAAGGGAGCACCGGCCAATATTTATGTTACAAAATTCTACCCTGTAACATTTATGAATCTTATAACAACAGGCGACATAAATGACATAAAATTAAGCAGGAATAATCATATTTCACCTGATATTATTAACGCTGAAGGAACCGTTAAAGAACAAACAACCGAACAAATTCCGATAAACCATCCCAAAAGATATTTTATCCTGAGGCTTGAAGAAGCAATACGCGAGCAAAAAATGGATTATTACGGGAACTTTACGCAGAAAAAACTTCCGAAATCAAACTCTTATCTTGTAGCACAGGTTGACCACCCCATAAATGATGCAATAGAAATGATTTTAATCGACAGTAACAACTTCATCGCAGAAACTGTTTTTAAAACAGCTGGTGCAAAATTTGTAAACAATACAGGTTCGCTTGAACATTCTCTGCAAATGCTCAGAGCCTACTTTGATAAACTAAAACTCGACTATTCCGACATAAAAATAGTTGACGGAAGCGGAGTTTCCAAAAATAATATAGTGACTGCAGATTTTATGAGTGAATTTCTCTGCAAAAAAGCGAAAGATAAAGATTTTAAAGAATCAATGCCTACTTCCGGAGAAGGAACACTTGAAAACAGAATGCTGTATTTCAAAGACAATCTCCGTGCCAAAACCGGGACTTTATCAGATGTGAGCGCCATCGCAGGATATATAACTTCCAGAAGCGGAAAAACATACGCCTTTGACATTATGATAAATGACCCGAAAACAAAAATGACTGATAAAAAATCATTAGAAGAATATATTTTAAGAGATATCTTCTCAAAATACTAATAATTTTTCTCATTATAAATCATTTTGGCAACTGTTCCGACAGCACCGGCAATAATACCAACAACCACAGCTGATTGTGCTCTTGCTTTGGGAAGAAAACCCTTTATAGATTTATAGGCCAAGTCTAAATCCGGAGATTTTAACAATTCCATTAATTTGGTTTCGGCGGAATTTGTTTTTGCAGCATCAGCAATGGATTTTCGCGCCTCAACAATAGCACTGTGAGCAATTTTTTGCGACTCCTCAGCTTTTGCAATCAATTTTTGGGGAATTGATTTTTCAAAAACATCAGGCTCAATTGTTAACAACTGCTCAAGGTTATACTTTCTCGGGGCAAGAGCATAGCCGACACCGGCACCTACAACAGCCGAAGCAGCACCAACTTCAAAAGGCGTAACCGTAGTACTTTGACTCATAATTACCTCCTATATTCTTAATAAACACTCAACCGTATACATTTTTACTCAAATTTATTAATTTTTGTTGAATTTCTTAAATAGAATTTACATCTCGTAACAATTAGAAAAACACGTGTAAATATGCTAATATTAATAAATTAAAAGGAGTAAAAAATGGAACCTTTCGTAACAATTATTACACCAACTCATAACTTATTAAAAAATAATTTGGCTGACGATTTTAATCTTTTGATTAAACTTTTGGATATACAAACTTATCCTAATATAGAGCATATGATTATTGACAATATGTCAGATGATGGCACTGTTGAAATGCTAAAAAGCTATAAAAATCAGGGGTTTTTCACTTTTTACTCTGAAAGGGATACCGGGAAATTTAATGCATACAACAAAGGCATTATGCGTGCTAAGGGTAAATATGTAACATTTCTGAGCTGCGATGACTTTATCCATGATGTAACTGCAATATATGATATTGTAAACCTCATGGAGGCTAATAATGCTGATTTTTCATTCGCTCCGGCATACTGCAGACATTCTGAAGGATTTGTATTTTTATTTATGCCGGCTATGCATACAGCATTTCAGGTTTTACCTTGTGCGAGACAAGCTATGTTTTTCAAAAAATCAATGCTTGAAAAAGAAGGTTTCTTTGATGAAAAATTTAAACTTCTCGCTGATTATGATTTAATTATACGGTTGATACTCAAAAGATATACTCCTGTGTATTTTGACAATAATTATGTAACCTACAAACTCGGTGAAAAAGTTCAAAATAGTCCTGAACGTGCATTAGCAGAAACTAAAGCTATTTTCAATAAGAACTACAGGACTATATATCCTCTTAACGATGAGATATTAACAAGAATGGCGGAAATATCAGAATTCCCGCAGCCGCTGCTTGACAAACTTTCAACATTTTTCCCTGAAGAAGATAAAGATCTTTTTTATGAAAGATGCGAGCAGATGCACCAATTAAGAACCCAAGCTGCTCAGAACAGACAGCAATAATTTTTGTAAAAACTTCTTTAATAATTTGCAAATTAATCTTTGTGTCGTATGATAATATTAGTATTAGATAAGAATTAGGGAATTTAAAATGAGTGAACAAAAAGTTGCGGTAATAGGCTGCGGTGTATGGGGAAGAAATATTGTACGTAATTTTTATAATTTGAACGTATTAGATACTGTTTGCGATATTGATGATGAAAATTTAAAAAAAGTAACCGAACAGTATCCTGGAGTTAAAGTTACAAAGGATTTTCATGACATTATTAACAATAAAGAAATCACAGGAGTTTGTGTTGTTACTCCAAGCCATACACATTACAAAATGGTTAAGGCAATGCTTGAAGCCGGTAAAAATGTTTATGTTGAAAAACCTATTTCAACGGTTGCAGCAGAAGCAAGAGATTTAACACAGCTTGCGCATGACAAAGGGCTTGTTCTAATGGTAGGCCATCTTCTGCTTTATCATCCTGCCGTCAACAGATTAAAAATGCTTATAGAAGACGGTGTTCTCGGAAAAATAATCTACGCACAAAGCGACAGATTAAACGTAAATTATTTCAAAAACGACAGAAGCGTAATGTGGGATTTAGCTCCGCATGATGTTTCCATGATAAGCTATGTAACCGGTAAAGAACCTGTTCATGTTATTTCAGCACTCGGATGTTCCTCCGATCAAAACGAAATAATGGATATAACTCACATAGGTATCCAATTTGAAGATGGTGTAATAGGTCATATTTCAGATAGCTGGATTACCCCGAGAAAACATGTACAGCTTCTTGTCAGAGGGACAAAAGCAACAGCAATTTTAGATGACACTGTTCCTGAAAATAAACTTGTTATTTTTGACAACTTTGTAAAAGACAATACTCAAAATATTAAACTTGATTATTTGGAAATAGAACCTCTTAAACTTGAATGTCAGCACTTTATAAGCTGCTGTTCAACAGGTAAAAAAGCGCGTTCAGACGGCGACAACGGCTGTATGGTGACACAAATACTTGAAGAAGCCGAAAAAATTATGCTCGGGGACAAAGTAAAAAAACTTGACGAAGTTAATTTTGCGCTGTCAAGAACTAAAAAATAAAAAGAGAGGCATCAATATGAATATAAAAAATAATCTTGCAAACATAGTTTCAATATCAAGGATTTTTGTAGCTTATGCTGCAATTGCTCTTTTGTATGAACAGACAACCTGGGCCTATTTGCTGGCATTTGTCCTGACAATTGCTGCGTTTTCAATGGACGGACTTGACGGATATCTGGCACGGAAATTAAATCAATCTTCAGAATGGGGTTCTGTTCTTGATATTTTAGGCGACAGAATTGTTGAAGTTTCATACTGGACTGTATTTGCAGTAATGGGCTGGATAAATATTTTATTTCCGCTTGTATGTGTTGCAAGAGCATTTACGACTGACGGAATCCGCAGCGTTGCTCTTTCCAAAGGTATGACCGCTTTCGGGGAAAAAACCATGCAATCCACTTCCTGGGGAAAATTTATTTGTGCATCAAGATTTATGAGAATAAGCTATGCGGTTGCAAAGGTTCTTGCGTTCCTTCTTTTGATTGCGGTAAATACTCCCGGAATGGAGCTTTGGGAAGGAACTCCTACGCTGCATTTAATAACCATGATTTTTGCCTGGGCTGCTATTATCTTCTGCGTTGTAAGAGCAATTCCGGTTGTTGTTGAAAGTCCGAAATTATTTAATAAGGATTAGTGTTATGGCTAAATTCAATATAGTTTTGTATGAACCTGAAATTCCGCAAAATACGGGTAATATTGCAAGACTTTGTGCCTGCACAGGAGCAAGTCTTTATCTTGTCGGGAAACTCGGTTTTTCTCTTTCAAGCAAATATACAAAACGGGCGGGATTAGACTACTGGGACAGTGTTGATATCCATAAAATTGATACAATGGAAGAATTGTTTGAAGCAAATAAATGTGCTAATTTTTATTATCTGACAACAAAAACAAAAAGGTTATACACTGATGTAAAATTTCACGACGGAGATTTTCTTGTTTTCGGCCCGGAAACAAGAGGTCTGCCCGACATCTACGTAAAAGATAAAAATGCTTTGACAATCCCTATGAAAGAAGGCCAAAGAAGTTTAAACCTTTCAAATTCCGTTGCAATTGTAACCTATGAGGCAATAAGACAAAATGGTCTATAATATTCCAAAACTTCCGCAAAGAAACGAGAATTCCAATAAAGGCTCATTTGGAAAAATTTTAAATGTATCAGGTTCCGAATATATGACAGGAGCAGCATGCCTTTCTTCTGTTGCGGCATTAAAAACCGGCGCAGGATATGTAGAGCTGGCAAGCCATGAAAATGTATTAAAAGCAGCATCTGTTTTTGCACCTGAAATTGTACTGGCTCCGGTAAACAAAATCCCTGAAGCTATAAAAAACTCAACAGTTTTATTGATAGGATGCGGCCTTTCAACAACAGAAGAAGCATGTGAACTCTTCAAAAAAACAATTTCCCTTGCGGAAAAACTGCCGACAGTAATAGATGCTGACGGGTTAAATATTCTTGCTAAAGACAAAATTAAACTCCCTGAAAATGTTATTTTGACTCCGCATCCTAAAGAAGCTTCAAGATTGCTAAACTGCTCGCTTGACCATGTTCTTATAAATATGGAAGACAGCGCAAAAGAAATAACAAAAAAATATAACTGTATAACAGTACTTAAATCGCACAAGACAATTGTATGCTCACAATACGGAACGGTATATTATAATACTACAGGTAACAGTGCCCTGGCTAAAGCCGGAAGCGGAGATGTGCTTGCCGGAATGATAGCGGGGTTTCTTGCGCAGCATATGAATTTATTTGATGCAGCCGTTCTAGGGGTATACCTTCACGGGCTTGCAGGGGATCTGGCAAAAAATGACCTGACTGCTTACGGAGTTCTGGCTTCCGACACAATCAGGTACATTCCTAATGCTATAAAATATTTATTAACCAAAGAAATCTAAACCGCTGATATTAAAACCTGTTTCAGACTTTGATTTAACAAAAACAGCATTGTCAATAGGTGCAAAAGGACTTGTATAAATAGAAATTACAGGATCCTGTTTAAGAACCGGTTTTTTTAACTTTGGCAGTATAGAAGAAGCTTTGATAACAGACAACTTATCTTCAACCTTATTAAGACCTGCTGTTAGCATTGTTTCTCTGCCGGTAAATGATACTTTATTAATCATTATATTCTCCTTAAAATTTTGGGGTAACATTACACTAATTAGTAATACACCTAAATAATGTAAATTGCCACCTGTTATAAATAATATTTACAATATTTAATATAATTTTAATAATAATTAGAAAAGATAATTTAACAATTAGCCACTTTACCTAATACAACTCTCTTGTCAGCACCGGTGCAAGATGGTAAATTATTCGGAATTCCGTAATACGTACAATATCCAAGCAGGGCAAATGCCATAACTTCTTTAAAATTATTTGAAATCCCATATGACTCATGAGTTTTTAAATCAATATGTTTCGGCAGGAAATGACGTAAATACTTCATCAGTACAGGATTATATGCTCCGCCCCCGCCAATTATGACCTCTTTTACATCAATGTCAGGATAAATAAATCTTTCATAAGCAGTCGTAATTGTTTTTGCGGTTAGAGCAGTTGCTGTTGCAATAATATCCTCAGGCTTTTTAGGGGCAAAACGAAGGGCATTTTCAATATATTCAGCAGAAAAGTATTCTCTGCCTGTAGTTTTAGGCGGCACCTTAAAATAATATTCATCCTGCATAAGACATTCAAGCCAGCTTTCACAAACTTTACCCGAATCTGCAATTTTTCCGTCTTTATCATAAGATAGTTTAAAATATTTGTTAGCACAGTAATCAATCATTATATTGCCAAGTCCGGTATCAAAACCAAATGTCGGAAAATCTTTCGAAATAACTGTAACATTTGAAATACCGCCGATGTTTTGCACCAGAAGATTTTTCTTTAAGGGTTTAAACCATTTTTCATCGGCAAAACAAACTAAAGGAGCGCCCTCTCCGCCTGCAGCCATATCAGCTTCTCTAAAGTTTGAAATTGTCAGACAACCTGTTTCTTGAGCTATAATAGAGCTTTCTCCGATTTGTAAAGTACTTTTTAAAGATATTTTGTCAAGTTTATCGTCAAACGGATAGTGAAATATCGTCTGACCATGACTTGCTATAAAATCAGGCTTGCCGTGTTCTTCTATCAGAACTTTACATGCATCCGCAAAACAATGCCCGATGACAAAATTCATTTGACATATATCTTTGACCGTTACATTACCGGAAAAAAGCTGAAAAATTTTGGCTCTTACATGCTCAGGATATTTATAATTAATTCCCGAGATGAGTTTGACAGACAGGTCAGGATGAACTTCACATAATCCAGCATCAATACTGTCACAGGATGTTCCAGACATCAAACCGATAACAAGTTTTGTTTCCAACTCTTCCATAATACATAATAATATAAAAAAGCTTGCAATAACGCAAGCTTAACTTTAAATACAACTACCCTCCTATCCCCATGTAAAAAAATTTTTAATCTCCTAAAATAAAAAAAATCCCTAATCATACTGCACTCAAGCTGTACACTTCTTATCTTTTAACATCTTCCTCTCAAGGATTTTAAGCCATCACCTCTTTTTCTTTTACTCTATTCTAACTATCCCGCCGGTTCATATTACTTATATATCGGGTAAATAACCGGTTCCTTTATAAGTTTTAATGTAAAACTAAGTTACAAATTTGACAAGTAAAGAAAAATAAAATAAAATTTACAATTGACCATGCCCCTAATAATACCAAGCAAAAATTCAAGTTCTTAAATCTTAATGAAGAAAATTTAATGAAATTACGTAAATATCTACACAAATTTGATTGACAATGTTAATTTATAGTAACAAAACATGTTTGGACATGACTTTCTATTTTATTGTACAATAGAATGGGGAAAGATTAATGAAAGAATTTTTAAAAAATCAAAAAGTTACATATAATTTAATGTCCTTCACCGGATACAAGGCTCTTGTACTATTTTCGCTTCTTGCAGAGGGGCCTAAGTCGTACAAAGAAATCTGCAGCTACTTTCTTAACCATCCATACTTGAGAGAGTCTATTTCAATTGATACATTGAGAGTTTATATCAATTCTCTAAAAAGAATAGGCTGTGAAGTAAAAAGAGTAAGGGGAGAAGATAAAATATCAAGATATGTAATTTTGTCACACCCGTTTGAACTCAAATTAACTCCCGAACAAATTCAGAGTATATCGAAGGTTTACAAAAGCATTGTAAAAAACATGGATGTGGATGAACTGCTTGCAATGGATAACTTTTTCGAAAAAATCGGCAGTTATATAAAAAATGACGAATTTGTACAAGATATGAAAAAAATATCCTTGCTTAGAGGTATTAACAAAAGCCTTCTGCAGGACTTAATCGACTGCTGTGACAAAAAAGAACAGATAGTTATAAATTACAACTCACCTAATTCCGGAAAAAAAGATATTGAAATTATTGCGGACAAAATTGAGATTTTAAACGGCAAGATATATCTTTACGGTATAGGTTTTGAATACAACCAGTACGGAAGCTTTCTTGTAAACAGAATTAACCTTATTAAAGAAATAAAATTAGAAAAAACAATCCCGCATAACATGCACAATATTCGGGTAATCTATGAACTTGCCTGCTCACCTGATAAAGTGAACCTTAAGGACAACGAAAAAATAATTGACAGCAGTAAAAATAAAACTGTTATTGAAGTTGTAACATCAAATGAATTTTTACTGAAACAAAGGTTGCTTGAATACGGTCCGCTATGTAAAATTATTCATCCTGATGAATTTAAAGATAAATTTGTGGAACTATTAAAAGATATGAAAGCGGGGTATTATTGTGACTAAAAAACTGACAGAAAAATACAATGATGCCTGTGTCAAACTTTTTGAATTTATAAAAATGCTCTATAAAGGAGATGTTGAATTTAAAAAAGTTATAAACCACTTTTCCGACGGCGAATATAACGGAAAATCAAATACGCATGTAACTTTAAACAAATATCTGAATGCAATGAAGATATTCGGCATTAAAGTAAAAAAAATTAACCACAAGTATAAAATGCTGAGCTCTTTATACAAATTAAAATTTGATATTGACGACTTAAAAAGCATTAAACTTTTAAAACAAGCAGAGGATATTCTGCCTGAAGGGAAAAATAAAACAAATTTTGAAGATTTCATCAGATCGCTTGAAATCAGATTTGACGAATCTGCCCAGAGTTTAGCCAGAATAGAAAACAGCACGCAAAATCTTGATCTGGAATTTTCTAATTCTGAAATTACAGATCAGCTTAAATATTGTGCAAAATTATGTCAGGACAAACAAAAACTCGAAATAATTTTTACAAACGACAGAGGAGAAGAAATCAATCTTCTTTGTTCTCCTGTTGAACAGGTATACCAGAAAAGAAAATTATGCCTTAAAGTTCTCGGGAATAACGGCACACGAGTTTACGACATCCCGACAGATTCTATAAAATCAATAAAACAATTGCCCATATCTTCCACTTCACAGGCAATTCCGACTACTGTAGTATACAGAATAAAAAGCAGGCTTGCCAAAAATTATAAAATACGTGATTGGGAGCGCCTTGATAAAATAGAGTATGACGGCAGCAAAGTTATCATAAATAAAAATGAAGATCTCAATCTTTTAATACAGCGCTTAATGCGCTACGGAACACAGTGTACAATTATTTCTCCAAAATTTTTAAGAGAAGAAATGGTCGATAGAATTAATAAAACATTATCAAATTACCAGTAAAGTATTAAATCACGTAAAAAATTACATTCTTTAACATTCAATTTATTTTTAAAAGTTACCTGTGGTAGTATTAAAATATGGATAGTAATACTCAATTTGTACCGCTTCACCTGCACAGTGAATTTTCACTGCTTGACGGTGCAATTAAATTGAAAGATCTTTGTAAATTTGCAAAAGAACATAACATGCCGGCAGTTGCCGTAACTGATCACGGGGTTATGTACGGTGCGCTTGATTTATATCTGGAAGCAAAAGAAGCAGGTATAAAACCTATTATAGGCTGTGAATTTTATGTTCATAGCGGAGATATATCAGAACACGATCCTAATAATAACCCGAGATATCACCTTATACTTCTTGCAAAAAATAACGAAGGCTACATGAACCTTGTAAAACTTGCATCAGACGCTGCCTGCAAAGGTTTTTATATGAAGCCGAGAATAAATTTTGAACTTTTAAAAGAACATCATGAGGGTATTATATGCTGCTCTGCCTGCCTTGGCGGAGAAGTTCTGCAAAACCTTTTAAAAGGGGATTACGAAGAGGCAAAAGCTGTTGCAAAACGATATAAAGATTTGTTTGGTGATGATTACTATATTGAATTGCAAGACCACGGATTAGATGATCAGAAACGAACTAATCCTGATTTAATAAAAATTTCCAAAGAACTCGGCATTAAAATGATTATTACCAATGACTCTCATTATTTGAGAAAAGAAGATGCCGACTGGCATGACACACTTCTATGCATGCAAACCCAGTCAATGAAAGATGAGGAAAACCGTTTTCATTTTCCGAATAACGAGTTTTATGTAAAAACTGTTTCTGAAATGCGTGATGCCTTCAAATGGATGGATTCGGAAACCTTTGATGAATGCATAAAAAATACCGTAGATATTGCCGAAAAATGTCATGTAACAATAAAATGGGAAGCTCCTTTACCGGATTTTCCGGTTCCGCCCAATCACACAACTGATTCGTACCTTGAAGAACTTGTACAACAGGGCTTAAAAAGAAAATACGGAGAAGAAAATATCACGCCGGAACTAAAAGAACGTGTTCAATATGAATTAAGTATTATTGAAAAAATGGGATTTTCCGCATACTTTTTAATAACTTGGGATTTTATTCATTATGCCAAAACTCATGACATTCCTGTCGGTCCCGGACGAGGATCCGCCGCCGGTTCAGTTGTTGCGTATGCTCTTGATATAACAGATCTTGACCCTATCCGTCATCATCTGTTGTTCGAAAGATTTTTAAACCCTGAACGTTTCAGCATGCCTGATATTGATACAGACTTTTGTATTGAAAAACGCGGAGAAGTTATCGACTACGTTGTAAAAAAATACGGCGAGGACAAAGTCTGCCAGATTATTACATTCAATACACTTGCTGCACGCAACGCATTCAAAAGTGTTGCAAGAGTATTCGGCATGGAATATGCAAAGAGCAACAAAACAGCATCTTTAATTGAAGATACAATTGAAGGCTCAATGATTGAAGGTTCTGAACTAAAAAACCTTTACGATACAGATCCAGAAATTAAACGCGTAATAGACACAGCAAAATGTGTGGAAGGCATAAAATGCGGTATTGGCATGCACGCTGCGGGGGTAATCATTTCATATAAACCACTTGACCAGATTGTACCTGTTCAGCCTTCAAAAGACGGAATTATCATAACCCAGTACCACAGAGAAATTTTAGAGAAGATGAAACTTCTCAAAATGGACTTTTTGGGCTTAAGAAACCTTACAATGATCCACAAAACCGTTAAACTTGTAAAAAGGTGCCAGGGAATTGATGTTGATATTAACCATATACCGCTTGATGATAAACCGACTTATGATATGCTTGTACGCGGAGAAACAGTCGGAGTTTTCCAGCTTGAATCTTCCGGTATGACAAGTTTGGTAAAAAAACTAAAACCCGATGTATTTGAAGATTTGGGTGCTTTAGTTGCATTATTCAGACCAGGACCTCTAGGTTCGGGCATGGTTGATGACTTCGTAGAAAGAAAACACGGACGTCAGGCTATAACTTATGCACACCCCAGACTAGAACCTATTCTGAAAGATACATACGGCACAATGGTCTATCAGGAACAGATTATGCAAATCTTTCAGGTAATGGCAGATTATTCACTGGGGCAGGCAGATCAGGTTCGTCGTATGATGGGGCACAAAGACCCTGCCGCAATGGCCGCTCAAAAAGGGAAACTTGTTGAAGGTTCTGCAAAATACGGGATGAAAAAAGAAGATGCCGAAGACTTGTTTGAAAAAATAGAAAACTTCGCCCAGTACTGCTTTAACCGCGCGCATTCATCCGCCTATGCGTTTGTTGCTTATCAGACGGCTTATTTAAAATGCCACTACCCTGTAGAATATTTATCAGCACTTCTTTCAAGCGTTGCAGGCGATCAGGATAAAACACAGGCTTATATTGAGGAAGCTTTAAAATACGGTATAAAAGTTCTACCTCCGGATATCAATAAATCTTATCTTGAATACGCACCTGACGGTAAAAATATCCGCTTTGGTCTGGCTTCAATCAAACAGGTCGGGGAAGGCGTTATTGAAGAAATTATAAAAGAACGCGAAGAAAACGGAGAATTTAAATCAATATATGATTATATAAAACGGCTTGATACAAAATGTTCAAATAAAAAAACTCTTGAAGGTTTAATTAAAGCCGGAGCATTTGTTTCAATTGAAAAAAGCCGTAAACAGTTGTGGGACAATATCGAATATATAACCTCAACCGCCTCAAAAGAATCCAAGGCTAAAGAATCCGGTCAGGGGAGTTTATTTGACATGCTTGGCGACACAACAGAAATTGATGATGCAAAATTCCAGCTTGCAGGCTCTGATGAAGAATATGATGCAAGAACTCTTCAAAATTTTGAAAAAGAATTCCTTGGTTTTTATGTAACAAGCCACCCGCTTTCTACAATAAGAGATAAACTGCCGTTTTTAATGACACATAAAATCACGGAAATCAATGAACTTCCAAATGACAAAATAGTAACTATATGCGGGCTTATTACTTCAGTCAGACAAATTCCAACCAAAAAAGATCCGACAAAATTTATAAGATTTATAAATGTTGAAGATTTGTCAGGGAAAATTGAAGTTATTGCTTTCAACGGGAAAATAGCAGAATACGGGGATTATCTGCAAAGTGAACAGCGAGTTATTATATCAGGTAAAGTAAACAGACGCTCTGACGATGAACCGCCTTCACTTATAGTAGAAAATGTAAAAACTGTTGATAACTCCAACATATTTACAATAAAATTGCTTGATGAGTTTAAATATGAAGAGCTGATGCTTCTGAAAAATATTTTGTGCCACCATTCAGGTTCAGATCCTGTAATGATAAAAATAAAGGATTATGATGAAGATGTAAAAATACTTACAGCTTCGGTTTTCTGGGTAGAAAGCACAAACGACCTTGTAAACATGCTGAAAAAACAGTTCAATGACAGGCTTGAAGTTGAAATTCGCTCTATGGACAGCAGCGATAATGAACAGGAAGAAGCAATTCCTGCATAAATTTGAAAAAAGACTTGCAAAAAAAAATTGCTCATGTATAATAAAAAAGTAACCCGATGCGGGGGTAATTCAGTGGTAGAATGCCTCCTTGCCAAGGAGGATGTCGCGAGTTCGAGCCTCGTCTCCCGCTAATTAAAAGACCGTAGGACTTTAGTTCTAACGGTCTTTTAATTTGTTGAGATAGTGGCTTGACGAAGTCTTTTTTGCGAGTTGCGCGAGGAAGCTGAGGCTGGAGCGCTTTTACAGTTGGGAAGAAATCACATTAGCAAAACGCGAAATGCCGTTACACGCGAACGAGCAAGACAAGAGCCTCGTCTTTCCATAATTAACAAAACGGTTAATTATTGGGTTAAAATTAGAATCCTATACAGATAATAGTTTATTATTTTGTAATTGTTGTTTTTCGTAAATTATGTCAATTAATTCTTTTAAAACACTGTTATAGGGAGTTGCAATACCGTGTTTTTGACCGAGTCTGATAACAGTTCCGGCAAACATATCAACTTCAGTTTTTCTGCCGGCTTCAACATCCTGCAGCATAGAAGTCTTACCCTCAGGTATCATTTTATTAAGGTTTTCAATTGTTTCATCAATCATAATATCCGTATTTTTGATACCCTCAGCTTTTGCAATTATTTCCACTTCCTTTAAAATATTTCGTACAAACACCATAGCTTTTTTATTTTCAAGTAATTCTCCAAAAGTCATTCCTAATACAGCAGTTGTTTGATTTGCCGATACATTTAGCATAAATTTTAACCAGAGGGCATGAAGTATATCATCCGGAATTGAATAATTGATACCGGTACGTTCAAAAAATTCCCTTACTCTTTCTACATTTTCTAAATCATTTAAATTTTCTGAACCATAAACAATTGTATTTACTCCATCATGAATAATTGTTCTACCATCTCTTATTGCACTGTGCCCGATAAAATATGAATAAAGAAGTTTCTCGCGTCCGTATTTTTCGGCAATCAGCCACTCACTTGTTACACCATTCAGCAATGATAGAATAACTGTGTTATCTTTGACAAAATTTTCTATATTAATCAAAACCTCTTTTAATCCATCAAATTTTGTGGCAATAATTATTAAATCTGCTTTAAAAGATTTATCATCAGGTAAAATGTAATTAAATTTTAATTCTCTACCGTTAAATATTGTTGGTTTTTTCAGATATCTTTGCAACCTATCTTTATCCACAAGAATTCGTAAAGCCTGACTATCATAACCTTGAATTTTATCGGCATATATACTTCCTATTGCTCCTATACCGCAAATCAAAACATTTTTTATTGTATTCATATAGAAATTTTAACATATTACATAAATATTATAAATTATGTAAAAAAATGTACACAAAACCGAATTTTTATGCAATTTGCCTAACACAAAACACTTTATAAATATAAGTGTAGATAAATTGTAGTGTGGTTAATGGGACTGGAAATATACGGGCCAATTGGTATTGGCGGTTTAAATCAGAATATTCATGTCAACCGGAATGTATATAACACAAACTCCGGCAAGGAGCTTTATTCCGACAGTTTCAACAGACAATCGGTAAAAGGATACACAACCGGTTCTGCAATACAAAGGATGATAAATGCTAATCCAAAAATTAGAAATATCGTTAAAAATTTTAACCCGCAAATGAAGTTAAACATTGAAGAATTAAACAAACTTTTAAATACACATGCATCAGATACACAAAATATTGCAAAAGGTATAGCAGAAAATCTTCCATTTTCTTTAAAAAATAAAGTTGACTTAAAAGCTATAGATGATGCTGCATATTTACATGATATTGGAAAAGTTCTTATCCCTGAAAGTATTTTAAATAAAACAGGCAAGCTTGATGAAATCGAAATAAATATAATGCATAAGCACTCGGAAATAGGCTATGAGCTTTTGAAAACTACAGATATTAATCCCGTAACATTAAATCTTGTTCGCAATCATCATCAAAACGCACAAAAAACCGGTTATCCGTGGGTAAACAAAGACTTCAATGCTGATTTAAATCTACAAATACTTTCTGTATCAGATAAATATTCAGCACTAACAGAAAAACGTTCCTATAAAGAAGCAATGCCTCCTAAAAAAGCTTTAACTATAATTTATCAGGATGTAAAAGAAGGAAAGATTCATCCTTTTGTATTTAAAGCTTTAATAAATTATGTAAATAGCTTTCAAACAATACCGGCCTAATTAATAAACATTAAATCACTGATTTTCTTAAAAAATACTCTAGAGGCATCTAAAGCTAAATTTATAGAATTCTGTGCAATTTCAGACCATCTTTTTACATTGTCGGCTGCTGGCATCTCACTATTTTTGGAATAATTAACAACACTCATAAATATGTCGTCAAAATCTTCTGTTTCAAAATTCACAGGGGTTTTTGAACTTTTTTTAATAAATTCATCCTCATGCCTGAAAATAAACTCCTCATAACTTAAATGAATTTTACCTTCAGATAATTTATCCAGAAAATTCCCACGTTTGACATGCAGACCTACACTCATGTCATCAAGAAAATGCTTTGCTCTTCCGGCTTCATCAGCCATCTCGTTAAAGCGAAAATACTTTAACCTTTCATAAAAATTATCTATATGGAGATTAAATTGTGCTCTCGCATTATGGCCGGCATCAAAATCCAAAAAACTTTCTCTTGGTTTAAATATACTTTCCACAGGAAAATAAAAATGCGTATTGGAATGAAATCCACGTTCTTCAAAATCTGGAGCAACAACAGCCTTTTTTATTACAGGAAGATAGTTTCTTAATCTCGGGAACTCATCTTCAATTACTTTTTGGGCAAGTTTACGATGAGTATTACAATTAAAGCCAAAATTTATATTATTATGTTCTATTGAACCTACTTTCATAAAACAATTGTAACTCAAATAACTCAATGAAAATAACGTGGTTCATTTTTATAAAGATTTATTAAGTAATTTTTTCATATAAGCAAAAAAAAAATAAAAATACGTTATTTATTATATAAGGTAGGTTATTTATGATAGAAGGAATTTATTCAAATACAGGGATAAATACAAGAACAAGAAATAACAAAGCTAAACCTGTTTCAAACCCTGTTCAATCGTATTCACAATATAAAGAATTCAGCAAAGCGGCAAATAATGCATCAATATCCTATGGAACAACTCTCATCAATAAAACAGAAATCCCGCAAATGTCTATGGGTTCCTTAATAAAAAAACTAAAAGTACATGGCAAAAAAGAAGGTAAAGATTACATTATTGAAACGGCAAAAAATGGAAATGGAAATATTATACTAACAATAAACAATAAATCAGGTCAACCATTGCATGTAATTCATTATGACAACGGAAATTTAAACAGCTGGAATGGTATTGAAAACTATAAATATAAAAACGGTAAACTCTCAGAAATAATATCAAAAAGAGGGGACAATAAAATTTTTATACGTTCAGCATTTTACGATAATTCTAAAATTCCACAAATTGCCTTTACAAAAGAAGGTTTGACATATAACACAACTCCTGAGGAGTTCATCAAAAAGTTAGGCAATCAACGATTTGAAATAGATGAAGAAAATAATCTAATTACTGTTTTTGATGACGGCAGCTATAAAGAATTCCGTTGGATTGACACTCCCGAAGGGAATATTATAAGCATCAGCAATTACAACAATAAAGGCGATGAAATCAAACATATAACCTTAGAAAAGAATCAAACAAAAATTGACAGTTATTTTGTATAAAAAATCCCTCTATACAGAGGGATTTTTTATTATGCTTTTTTGAAAACTATTTCATCGTTATCAACATCTATAACAACCTTATCTCCGCGCAGGAATTTCTGGGCAAGAATTTGTTTTGATAACGGGTTTTCGATTAACTGTCTTATGACACGTTTGAGAGGTCTTGCTCCGTATACAGGATTAAACCCGCGGGTTGCAAGAAATTCTTTTGCATCATCGGTTATTTCAAAATCAATTTCCTGATCTTTTAATAACCTTCTTAAATAATCCATTTGAATATCGACTATTTTTGTCAAATCCTGCATATTTAAAGCCCTGAAAAATATTGTTTCATCAATTCTGTTTAGAAACTCGGGTTTAAATCTGCTTCTCAAAACCTCAAGGACTTTTTCTTTTGTATCCTCAAAGTTTTGTTTTGCCCCCAGAGAGTTCAATGTATTTTCAAGAATAATGTCACTTCCGATATTTGAAGTCATAATTATCAATGTATTTTTAAAATCAACCGTACGTCCCTTTGAATCTGTCAAACGTCCGTCATCAAAAATTTGAAGCATTATGTTAAATACATCAGGGTGAGCCTTTTCGATTTCATCAAAAAGTATAACCGAATAAGGTTTACGTCTTACAGCTTCTGTCAGCTGTCCGCCTTCATCATAACCGACATATCCCGGAGGAGCTCCGACTAGTCTTGATACATTATGTTTTTCCATATACTCTGACATATCAATACGAATAAGTGCATCCTCATCGTTAAACATAAATTCTGCAAGAGATTTTGCAAGTTCTGTTTTACCAACACCTGTAGGACCAAGGAATAAGAATGTACCTATCGGGCGTTTAGGATCTTTTAAACCGGAACGTGCACGGCGAATTGCATCAGAAACAGTATCAACAGCTTCTTCCTGACCTACAAGACGTTTATGAAGTATTTCTTCCATATTAAGAAGTTTTTGCTTTTCACTTTCAACAAGCTTATTTACAGGAATTCCCGTCCATTTGCTTACAACATTTGCAATATCTTCATCATCAATTTCTTCTTTCAAAAGTTTGTTATCTGTCTTTTCTTTATTTTGAACAGCTTTTAACTGCTTTTCAAGCTCAAGCAGTCTGCCGTATTTAAGTTCTGCAGCTGTCTGTAAATCAGTATTACGTTCAGCCTCTTCGATTTTATTTTTAACTTTTTCTATTTCTTCTTTAATACCTGCTTCACCTGTAATTGAAGCTTTTTCCTGCTCCCATTGAGCTTTAAGTTTAGAAATTTTAGCTTCTAAATTATCTATTTGTTTTGTCAAATCAGCAACTTTTGCCTTAGCATCTTCATCATCTTCTTTTTTAAGAGCTTCTCTTTCGATTTCCAGCTGTATTTTTTGACGCATCATTTTATCAATTTCTTCAGGCATAGAATCTATTTCTATACGGAGAGAAGACGCTGCTTCATCAATCAAATCAATTGCTTTATCAGGAAGAAATCTGTCTGTAATATACCTGTCGGAAAGTTTTGCAGCAGCAATCAGGGCACTGTCAAGAATTCTTATCCCATGGTGAACTTCATACTTTTCTTTTAAGCCTCTGAGGATAGAAATTGTATCTTCAACAGACGGTTCCCCAACCAGTACAGGTTGAAAACGTCTTTCTAAAGCAGGGTCTTTTTCAATATATTTTCGATATTCATTAACAGTTGTTGCACCGATTGTTCTCAAAACGCCGCGTGCAAGCATCGGTTTAAGAAGATTCCCCGCATCCATTGAGCCTTCTGTTGCACCGGCCCCGACAACTGTATGAAGTTCATCAATAAACATTACAATTTCACCGTTTGAATTTTCAACTTCTTTCAAAACTGCTTTCAAACGTTCCTCAAACTCTCCTCTGTATTTAGCGCCTGCCACCAACGCACCCATATCAAGGGAAACAAGTTTAACATCTTTTAAACTTTCGGGGACATCTCCTCTAACAATACGCTGGGCAAGCCCTTCAACAATTGCGGTCTTACCGACCCCCGGTTCACCGATTAGAACAGGGTTATTTTTGGTACGTCTGTTCAATACTTGAATAATTCTTCTTACTTCTTCGTCACGGCCGATAACAGGATCTAATTTTCCTTTTCTTGCAAGAGCTGTCAAATCCGTTGAATATTTTTCCAGCGCTTTCATATTTTCTTCTGCATTTTTATTGTCCACTTTTTTATTTCCTCTTATTTTTTTCATTGCGTTTAAAAGTTTGTTTGCATCAACATTGTAATTTTTCAACAATAATTGAATAGGGCTGTTATCCAGTCTTGTCATTGCAAGTAATATTGATTCAGCACTAATAAATTCATCCTTAAATTCTTCTGCCTGCTGACCTGCTAAGTCTAACAGTCTGTAAGTCTGTGTTGATAAAAATACCTGACCCAAAGGTGGACCGGAAATAGTCGGGAAAGAATTAACAACAGAAACAACCTTATCTATAAAGCCCTGATTTAAAAGTTTTAACTCTGTCAAATAATCCTTTATGGCCCCGCTATCCTTTATCATAGCAAGCATTATATGCTCGGGCTGCATTTCAGAATTTCTGTGTTCCTGCATAATAGCACCGGCAGAATTCAAAAGTTCCTGCGAATAGTTAGTAAACTTTTCAAAATTTGGCATACACTTTAACTCCTTTAAAAAAATATCTTATATTATCATTTTAACGTTATTTTTCAAAAAGTCATTGAAATTAATGTTTAATTAATTATTACAACAATAACTATTCTTCAAAATGTTTATCAAACGAAGTTAAATATGCCACGGGAATCATCCCGACAAGAGCACCGAAAAAGAATAACAGGATAACCGAAAATATTGTAAACAATACTGCTTTAAATGAATTAAAAATCCTTTTAGAGGCAATTATTGCAATCGAAAGTCCGACACCATACAAAATTGCAGCTACTGCACCGTATAATGAAGCAAGTCTTTGGATATCATTTGTTATTAATGACTGAGGATGAAGTATAAATATTAAAATACCGCAAATAAAACCGGCAGCAATTGAACCAGCTATAGAATAAAAAAGATAAAACCCTAATATTTCAATTCCTGTACGTTTTACTGACAAATCAAACAAATTTTTAAACATATACCTATTTTATTTCCTGTAAAATATCAGTCGATTTGAACTTCTTTGAAGAATGAATATTTATATAATCCTTTAAAAGTCCAAAGCACACATTACATACTTTGTCATTAGCCTTTTCATCATATTCCGACCTGTAATCAAAATCAAATTGCAAACAGGCATTCAAAAAATCTCTAAGTTTATGATGCATAACAGCCTTGAGCTTAAAAGTTTCATTACATTCACGGCAGACAATTCCGCCCATATTAGAAGAAAAATACATATTAGTATCTTTTACAGGCTCGCCGCAGCACAAACATGTATCAAGTTCTATTCCAAGACCGGAAATCTGCATCATTTTTAATTGAAATTTTATAACAGCAATCAGAATTTCAACATTATTTTCAGCATTTGATATTTTATCAAGCGCTTTATAAAGCAGGTCATACACCTCTTTGGAACAAGGATCGTCTTCTATCCCGAAATTATTTACGACTTCAGTTATATACATTGAATAAAAAATTTTATCCATATTCTGTCTGGTTTTTTGAAAAGTATTAAGAGCTTCAGCCTGACAAATTCTGTCAAGATTTTTACCTTTGTAAAGCATAAGTTTATTGGCAACAAGCAAATCCATTCTTGCACCGAGTTTACTTTTCGGCTTTTTTACTCCTTTTGCAACACCTCTTATAAGCCCTTTATCTTTCGAATACATTACAATAATTTTATCAGCCTCGCTTAGATTGTAAGCCTTAAGATTAATTGCATCGGTCACAAAATTATTCATATAACTATCCCTGACTATTATTTCCCTGAAGGGCCGAATGTACCGTGGAATACCCCTCTGAACATCTGCTGCAATTCATTTTTATTATCAGAATAAGACATTGCAACATCTTCCGTTATTAATTCCTGTTCGTACAATCTGTATAAAGAAGTATTCATTGTTATCATATTATTGAAAGAACCTTTTTTAACAAGTTCATATATATCACTGAGCTTATCTTTTTCTATAAAATCCTTTACAGTAGGTGTTACAACAAGAACTTCACATGCCGGACGCCTTCCCGTACCGTTTGAAACAGGAATAAGCTTCTGTGAAACAGTACCCCTCAATACCTGTGCAAGCTGAGAACGAACAAAATCCCTGTCGGAAGGCTCATACATATTAACAATCCTGTTAACTGTTTGTATTGCATCATTTGTATGAATTGTAGCAAATACAAGATGACCGGTTTCAGCAGCCTTTAATGCCGCAACAACTGTTTCTTTATCACGTATTTCACCGATGAATATAACATCAGGATCCTGTCTTAACGCATACTTTATACCATCAGGGAAAGACGGAGTATCAATCAAAACCTGCCTTTGAGAAATAAGTGATTTTTTATTTGTAAAAATAAATTCAACAGGATCTTCAATTGTTATAATATGTTTAGGATAATTTATGTTTACATAATCAATCAATGATGCTATGGTCGTAGATTTACCCGAACCGGTCGGTCCTGTTATCAATACAAGTCCATTGTTCAAGGTTGCAAACTGTTCAATAGACTCAGGCAGCATCAACTCCGAAATCCTTTTTATATTATATGGAATTGTTCTTATAACCAGTGCACTTTTACCAAGCTGACGGCTCAAATTAACCCTGAAACGGGAAACACCTCTAATTTCATAAGCAAAGTCAAGATCAAATACAGAATTAACTTTTCCTTTAAAATGTCCAGGAAGAAGAATATCGTAAGCTATAGAAATATCATCTTCAGTAAGTAAAGGCATGTCCACTTTAGTAATCTTTCCGTCAATTCGTATTGCAGGATGCTCATCAGCCTGCAGATGAATATCCGATGCGCCAATTGCTACCGCCTTTTTTAAAAATGCTATTATATTAAACTTGCTGTTTGAATAATTTTCCGCCATAAATATCCTTTCAGTAAGAAGATTATAACATTTTTTAGCATGTATGACAATAATATATTTAATGTAACAATAATGTAACAATAAGCAGAAAAAAGTAAATTTAATAATAAAAAAATACTTTATATAAATGTAAGGGAAATCTAAAATTTACAAATAAATTAATAATTGGATATTAAAATAAGTAATCAAATTCTTCAAACGGTTAGAATGAGATGAAAAAGAAAAGGTTTATTTTTATACTCTCTCTCTTAATATCCTCGTGTTTATTTAATGTTGCCTCATCTCAGGCAACTTTTTTTTTTTTTTTTTATAATAAATAAAAAGCTGTGTACTTATAGGTGTGAATTATGAATAGTAATATAAATTTGGTTAGTAAAAAAGATTGCAGCGGATGTTCGGCATGCTATAACATCTGTCCGCAGCATGCCATAACTATGCTGCCGGATTCCGAAGGTTTTAAATATCCCTGTATAGACGAAGAAAAATGCAGCGGATGCGGTCTGTGTTTGTCTGTATGCCAGAGAGTTGCCCCCCCCCCGAAATTCAAACCACACGGGCTTATTGCGATTGCAAAAGATGATATTATTCGTCAAAAATCTTCTTCAGGCGGAGTATTCTCAATATTTGCAAATCATATTTTAGAAAATGGAGGTTATGTCTGTGCTGCCGCATTTGATGACAATTGGTCAGTAAATCATATTATAATAAATGATAAAAAAGATTTAGATAAATTAAGGCGCTCAAAATACGTTCAAAGTAACATGAACAATTGTTACTCCAGAATAAAAAAACTATTAAATGACGAAAAACTTGTTTTTTTCGTAGGTACTCCATGTCAGGTAGACGGGTTAAATAAATTTTTACAATATAAAAAATATGATAATCTGCTAACTATGGACTTATACTGTCATAGTGCTCCATCGCCATTTGTGTTTGAAAAGCTTATTGAAGAACACGGCGGAAAAGAAAATATATCCTGTGTAAATTTTAGAGATAAATCAAGAGGCGGCTGGAAAAAATATGACTTTACAATAGAAACAAAAGACGGAACAAAGCATTACAACAATGAGTATGTAAAAGCATTTGTTAACGGCTACTTTTCAAGACAATCATGCTATAGCTGCAAATATGCGAAATTTCCCAGAGTCAGCGATATTACCGGAGCTGATTTTTGGGGAGCGCCGGAAGAATATGACGATAACACAGGAACTTCCATTCTTTTAATAAACAGCAAAAAGGGAAAAAACTTTCTTGAAAAAGTTAAACATGAGTTTAAAGTTCTAAAAAATATGCCGTTAAAAAAATTCGGGCATAACGGGCTTAAAAAGCTTGAAGCACCGTACTATCGGGAAAATTTCCGGAAAGATATTCAAAATATGCCGGTTTCCGAATGTCTGGAGAAATACACCGGAGGTAAAGCAGTTGCAATTAATAATTTATATTACAGCGAAAATTACGGAGCGATGTTTGTGGGTTATTCCATGCAAAAAATAGTGGAAGATTTAGGATATTTGCCATATCATATAAAATCCCGCTATACTCCTGACCCTGTAAGTAAAAAATTTATTGACAGATATATTAATACAACCTCACAGCCGGAGAGCAATACTGAATATTTAAATAATACATTTAAAACTTTTATTGCAGGTTCTGATCAGGTGTGGAATTTAAGTATACTGAAACACAGGAGGCTGAGCCATTTATTTCCTGATATCAGCAATCAAAAAAAGAAAATAGGTTATGCAGTCAGTTTCGGGCATCCGAATTTATCAAGATGGGAAAATGATTATCATATAAATGCGCTCAAATACTACACAACGCTATTTGATTATGTATCGGTAAGAGAGTATGACGGAGCAGATATCTGCAAAAATGAGTTAGGAATTAACAGTACAAAAGTACTTGATCCGACACTTGTTCTTGATAAAAATGAATGGAATAAACTTGCCAAAAATTCCGAATTTTATCATAAAACAGATAAATATATTGCAGTATATATTTTGGATGAAAATGATGATAAAAATAAAATTTTGAATACACTGCAAGAATTTTACAATTACAAAGTTATTAAAATAAATCTCAAAGAAAATCAACAAACTCCGGAAGATTTTATTGCGTTAATTAAAAATGCGCAGTATGTTGTTACGGATTCATTCCACGGAGTGTGTTTTTCTATCATCTTCAACAAGCAGTTTCTGGCAGTATACAATGAAAGAAGAGGTTTGAGCCGATTTAAAACTCTTGAAAAACAATTTGGAATCGGAAATCAGTTTATTAAAGAATTCATTGGGAAAGAAAAAATTATTGAAATAATTAACAGCAAAATAGATTATGAAAATATAGAAAAAATAAAACAAAAAGAAAGCGAAGCCTCTATAAGATGGCTTAAAAGCAGTATTGAAAAAGAAAAAACAAAACATCCTACACCGCAGGATTATATGTTTGAATATCAAAAAGAAGAATTTAAACATGTAATAACATTTCTTCTAAATAAAAATACTATTAACAGAAAATTTCAAATATATAAAATACTCAGGTTTATCACCTTCGGACATTTTAAAAATAAATATAAAAAATATAAAAAACTGCGCAAAGAACTGAAAGAAATACAAAAAACTCACGCATTATAAAAAATCTGAGCCTTGATACTTATATTATCAAAGCTCAGATTATAAATTTAAAAAACTTTTTATACAGTCGTAGTTTCTTTATGAGTTTCAAGATACTTAACTGCATAAACTGCCCCAACAGCTCCGTCTGCAGCAGCTGTTACAACCTGCCTTAAAGGAGTTGTTCTGACATCCCCTGCGGCAAACACGCCTTCTGCCGATGTTGCCATTGTTTCATCTGTAATAATAAAACCTCTTGCGTCCTGCTGCAGCTGTCCGGAGAAAAGTTCAACATTCGGTGTCATGCCTATATAAGGGAAAACACCGTTTACTGCAAGGTCAGAAACTTCTTTAGTCTTAACGTTTTCCAAAACCGCTGTTGTTACAAGATTATCTCCTTTAATTTCTTTAACAACCGAATTCCAGATGAATTCAATTTTTTCGTTTTTAAAAGCCCGTTCCTGAACTATTTTGTCAGCCCGCAGCTCATCGCGTCTGTGAATTACATAAACTTTATCCGCGAATTTTGTTAAATACATAGCTTCTTCAACAGCAGCATTACCGCCGCCGACAACAGCAACAATTTTATTCCTGTAAAAAGCCCCGTCACAAACAGCGCAGTAGCTGACGCCCCTGCCTACAAATTCTTTTTCCCCCGGAACTCCAAGCTTCATCGGCTGCGCCCCTGTTGCGATTATAATTGTTTTTGCTTTAAATTCATGTTCCTTAGTTTTAATAATTTTGTTTTTTAAATCTACACTTTCAATTTCCTGCATAGGGAATTTTTGAACACCGAATTTGTCGGCATGCTCTTCAAATTTTTCCATTAAATCATAACCGCCCACGACTTGAAAACCGGGATAATTTTCAAGCTCAAGGTAGTTTGACGGCTGGCCGCCAAGCATATTTATATCCACAATTGCAGTCGAAACAGCACCTCTAGAGGCATATATTGCAGCAGACAAACCTGCCGGCCCTCCTCCTAATATAATCGTATCAAAATTCAATTGCTCCATATCTATCCTCATTTTTCTGTTATACTTGATCCGGAAATTTTTTCTCCTTTTAGTATATATAAAGCAGTATCTTTTTGAATTAATGAATTGTCATATGTTGAAAAAGTTTCCAGAACTATTGTATTTATCCCTGTGAATGTTTCTCCATTCAGTTTTAAATCCACAGTATCAGTTAATTTTTTATTCTCATATTCCTCTGTTTTTGTAAATCTAATGATATTTCCGTCAACATAATCAACTGTAACAGAAGCACTCGCTCCTGTAAACGGGTTGTTTAAATTTATGACGTTTCCGCTTCGAGATAAGTTCCAAACATCAATCATTGAAGGCCTGAAATTTATACTTTTGGCCGACTGTTTATCTATTTTTGACACAACCCTCCATGCGCCGTAAAAAGCTTCAGGCACACTGTCAATTGAAACACCTGCCTTTAAAGTTTTTGCAGAAACACATATTCCGCAGAACAGTAATAATACTACAATTAATTTCTTTAAATTTTTCATATACCCCTAGCTCAAAGCCATTTTATCTTTAATTGCCTGAGCAGATTCTTCATATCCTGCTCTGCCCATTAAAGCATAAGTATAATTTTTAGCCTGCTCAACCCCTGGTTGGTTAAAAGCATCAATATTGTAAAGCTCGCCTGCAATTGCTGTCTGCACTTCAAGCATATAAAGCAATTGAGCCACATTATAACCGTCAACTTTATCCAGAGTAATTGTAACATTAGGCCTTTTAAAATCAGAAAGTACTACCCTTGTTGAATCTGCCTCGGCATTAATAAGCTGGTTAATTGTTTTGCCGCCAAGATAGCCTATTCCTGTGTATTCAAAAATTGCAGGAATTTCTAAATTATTATCAAATTCATTTACTCTAATAAAATTTATAATCTTGTTATTAGGTCCTTCATTATATAACTGGATTTGGGAATGCTGATCTGTTGCACCCAGCGCTTTTATAGGGGTAGGGCCGACACATACGTCATTTCCGCTTTTATCTTTGTTTTTGCCTAAAGACTCTGCCCAGAGCTGTGCATACCAGTCGGATACATATTTTAATCTGCTTGAATAAGGCATCATAACAGACATATTTTTACCCTTTTGAGTGTCCATAAGATAATGGATTAAAGCATTTTGCGCGGCAATATTTTCGTTTATATCAGTATTTTTTAATGCCAAATCCATATCTTTAATACCATTTGTAATTTCGTCAATATCAATACCTACAAGGGCAAAAGGCAAAAGTCCCACTGCGGAAAACACAGAAAATCTTCCGCCGACATCGTCAGGAACAACAAATGTTTTATATCCTTCCTGTTCTGCAATCTGTCTTAAGATTCCGGTTTTTTTATCCGTAGTAGCAACTACATTATATCTGTAATTGTCACCCAGTTCTTTTTCCAAACGGTCTTTCACAATCATAAACTGTGACATGGTTTCTGCAGTCGAGCCTGATTTGGTAATAACATTTACAAGAGTTTTTGACAAATCTAGCATATCCAATAGACCTATCATTGTATCAGGATCAATATTGTCCAAAAAGAAAATTCTCGGCAGTCCGTTTCTCTGTTCGGGAGAGAGTAAATTCCAATACGGCTTCAGCAGAGCTTCTGTAACAGCCAAACCTCCGAGTGCAGAACCACCTATTCCCAGAACCAAAATGTTATCAAATCTTCCTTCAACCATTGATGCATATTCTTTAACATACCAGAGAGTCTCTTCGCTGTATCCCAGATTCATCCACTGCAGCCACTGACCCGGTTTATCTTTTCGCTTATTTAAATCTGCAATTATAGATGTAATTCTATCCTTGTAATTCGCAAATTCTTCAGCCAAGTTTAAACCGTTTTCCTCGCCAATCACTTGAGCATCAACGTTCTTGTAATTAAGTTTAAGCATGTTTAACCCTCGTATATATAATAATCTTAAATGTACACATCAAAGCGGCTGCGGTAATGTATAATAAAACCTATACTTATTTTATATGCTAAAGTTTTTATTACAAGAGCTTTCCGGATAATTTAATAATTATTAATGATTATTCTAAAACCGATATTTAGCACTAATTAGCGGTTCCAAAAAATAGTAAAATCATCATCTTCTGTTTTTTCTTTATTAGTTAAAATTGTTCTCGGCAAACGTCCGCCCTTCTCAACTAATGAACAAAATTCATCGGTCAGAAAGATTTTCTGCTCTTGTGAATTGTATTGATTATGATTTGAAAAAGTCATGAAAAATACGTCATACCCCCATTTATTAGGGCCTTTTTTACCATTTACATCAATTATCAATACAGGAGCGGTATCAGAGCCGAACATCAAGATAGCCCCATCCTTAGTAGAGTACCATGTGCGCCCCCAGTAAGAATAATTCTTATAATTGCAATGAATATTTACAGAATTTCCGCCTTCTGCAATAACATCGTCCGGTTCTTTAAAGTTATAATCCTTATAGTAATCCTGTTCAATAGATTGCAGCTGAAGCAACGAAACTAAAGATTGTCTTAATTGTTTACAATCGGAGTTAACAGATTGATAGCCAGCCCCGATAAGAGTAAAATAACATGCAGAAATACCTTCAACCTGAACGGTATAATTTATTGCATTCTGTAAAACTGAATACTGTTTTTTAAAGGCAGTTTCAAACACTTTCATCTGGTATTTTGATACCAGAGTCGGGATTGTTATTGCGGCAACTACACCGATTATGCCTAATGTTATTAATACCTCGGCAAGAGTAAAAGCCGATAATTTTTCTTTATAGAGATGTATCATATCACTATTATAACATTTTTCATTTCGTTTGCAAGTCAAAAATTCTGATACTAAGCTCTGAGCGCCCCCCCCCCGATTGGGTCAAACCAGCTGTTTTTAAGCATTTTAAAATTCTTTCCTCTCATACTTCGCTCCTTATTTTATACTTAATAAATAATCTATTATTTCATCAGTTGAATATATATTTTTTACCACAAAAAACTGCTTTTGAGTACACTTTTTTACATAATTTAAATTTTTCCCGTCAAGAAAATCTTCAGAATAAGGGCGCATCATAACAGATGGAATTATGACAATATCAGTATCAATATTTTTAACGGTGTTAATCAAATCATCCGTTGTTATAAGTCCCGAAACCGTTATATCATCTCCCCAGTATTCGGATTTTACCGGATTAACAGAGACGGAAAGATTTTCTATTTTATTTAAGCCCTCAGATATTTTATCTATCGCATATTTAGCGGCATACCCAGTAGCAAAAGAAATTTTCAACGGCGATTTAATCTTTTTGGGAAGTTTTCTTGATTTAAAATCATCTATGAGTATTCTCAAAGAACCTACACCGTCATCAAGCTGCGAAAAACTACCATAATATTTTGCCGGCGGAATTTCACGCTCCGCAAGGAGAAAAAACTCATCAGAACAGCAGACATGTTTGTATTTTGAGGCTATATCAATTGTCTGTTCCGCACATCTTTTATCAACACGCTTTAAACCTTCAGTCCTAAATCGGGTAACTCCAACAGGAACAATTGCCGTTGAAAGAACTGTTGTTTTTAATTTGGCAAGATCCGACAGAGTCCTTTCAAGTTCCTCTCCGTCATTGTAGCCGGGGCAAAGAACTATTTGAGCGTGAAAAGGTATTTTATTTTTACGAAACCAGTTGAAATTTTCAAGAGCCTTACCAGCATTAGGATTTCTTAACATCTTTACACGCAAATCAGGATTTGTAGTATGAACAGAAACATAAAAAGGACCGAGCTGCATTCTTTTTATTCTCTCTTTATCCTGTTCGGTAAGATTTGTCAAAGTAATATAAGTCCCTTGCAGATAAGAAAGCCTATAATCATCATCTTTTATGTAAAGGGTATCTCTCAATCCTTTTGGCTGCTGATCAACAAAACAAAATATGCAATGGTTTAAGCAGGGTTTCACCCTGTCAAATACAGCACTTTCAAAAACAATTCCCAAATCTTCATCAAACTCTTTTTCGATTTCTATAACTTCTGTTTCTCCGTCAGCCTTTTTTATTTCTAGGGTAATTAACTCAGATTTGCAAAGGAAATTATAATCAATCATATCAGACATTTTAGTATTGTCGATAGAAACAATTTCATCTTTAGGCTGTATTTCAAGATCTTCTGCAATCGAGCCTTTTAAAACCTCACTAACTATTGCCGGCATTATCTTTTTCCAATCCTTCAACTATTGTTATAAAATTTGAAAAGTCGCAAACAGTATTATCAAGAACAATTTTTTGATAAAAATTTGTATGTTTATATTCATCATTTAAAATATTCTGCGCCTCTGTTTTAAATTTCATAGCACGCGCCTTAACAGAGAAAAACAGACGCTTCTTTTCTTCAACAGACAACACATCCGCACAGCCGATTTTTATTCTGGCGTTTGAATAAAACTGAAGCGGATTATCGCTCAAATCTTCAAGAATAAGCCTGTTCAACTCGTTTTGTCCCTGTTTTGTTATTGAATAATAAACAGATAATTTCCCGCCTTCTGACATCATTTTCCTTGCAGAAAGATAACCCTTTTCCACAAGACGCTTCAATGCAGGGTTTAAAGCACCGAAACTCGGTTTTGTATATGGAGAAAAAACATCTTCAATATGCTTTTGAACAGCATACATAGTTAAATCACGTTTTAATAAAACATATAAAATCAAGAGTTCAGTCATATTATAAATATAACATAAAATTAAACTTAGTGCGCAATAATATTCAACAATGCCGAGCCGAAAAGCAATACACCGATTACTATTGCAACAACCGATGCAAACATAACCGCACCGGCTGAAATATCTTTTGCCATACCGACAAGTTTTGAATACCTGTTATGAAAAACAGCATCAAGCGAAAATTCAACAGCAGAATTAAGCATCTCTGTAACAATCACAAATGCAATTGTTAAAAGCAATATACACATCCGCTCAATACTGAAATCCAGAACTACTCCAAGAGCAAGTACAGCCATTGCAATACAAAAATGAACTCTTATATTTACCTCTGATTTCAACACAAGACGCATACCTTTTCTGGCATTTTTAAATGTGTTTGAAAATCCTTGCTGTTTAAATTTTGTCATATCCTATACTTCCCAGCGCTTTATTTTGTAAATCTATAACAAAATTATAATCTTCTTCAGTTTGATGGTCAAATCCCAACAAATGCAATATACCATGGCTTATTAAAAAAGCCAATTCATATTCTTTTGAAACATTTTTCTTTCCTGCTTCTTCTATAACTTTATCCAGAGCTATTATGACTTCCCCGAGATTAATTTCTCCGTCAAAAATGAATTTTTCTTCACTGTCTGCAAAAATAGCAAATGTAATTATGTCAGCCGGATAATCCTTATTTCGGTATTCTTTATTTATTTGATGAGTTTTTTTACTGTCACAGTATAGAAAATCAAACGATACTGTATCGTAATCAAAACTGTTTAAACAGCATTTTTCATAAACATCAGGCAAAGAAATATAAAATTTTAAGATATCACGAGCTTTATCTATAAATTCTTTTTCATCCACTTCCCAACAATTATAAATATTCTCACTGAAAATATTTAACTCAGGCATTCTTATCCTCATCAGTTTTTGGTGTTTCTTCGGGCTTATTTTCACCCTCTAGCTGTTTAATTTTATTTTCCAAATCTTCATCAAGTTTTGCAGGCATATTTATTTTTTGTTTCTGCAGTTCTTCCGCAAGATTTTCCTGATATTTAATTCTGTTATGCTGCATCCCTCTTAATATTCTTGAGAATGTTGAAGCAATAGTTTTTATATCTTTTAAAGTCAAAGGACTGTCTGACAATTGACCATCGTTGAGTCTTTCTACAATAATTTTATTTATCATAGCCTCAATCTCTTCAGGAGTAGGGTTCTTCAAAGACCTTACAGCTGATTCAACAGCATCTGCAATCATTAATATAGCAGTTTCTTTAGTATTAGGTTTAGGCCCTGTGTAACGGAATTGTTCTTCTTTAACATTTTCAACACCTTCTTCTTTTACTGCCTGATTATAAAAATAACTTGCCAGTCCTTCTCCATGGTGCTGCAAAATAAAGTTTTGAATAACCAGAGGTAAATGGTATTCTTTAGCTATTTCAATACCGTCTTTGGGGTGGGCGGTAATAATCATTTTGCTTATTCTCGGAGTAAATTTATTATGCGGATTTTCAATCAAAAAGTAAGATTGGTTTTCCACAAAAAATAACGGACGTTTTAATTTTCCTATATCATGATATAAGGCACCAACACGTGCAAGAATAGGATCCGCCCCAATTGCTTCAGCGGCAGCTTCACATAAATTTGAAACCATCAAACTGTGATGATAAGTTCCCGGAGCATCCATTTGCAAACGTTTTAAAAGTTTTTGATTATGATCCCCCAACTCTGCAAGCCCGTAGGAAGTAATTATCTTAAAAGTACTTTCAAACAAAGGCAAAGAACCCAGTGTTATTATAGAACTCAATATACCGTTTAAAAATATGAAAGAAACATCTTTTAATATCAAAACATTATCAACATCAATAAGACATTTTTCAAGTATGTAAATGCTTAAAACAAGTATTACACCAGCAATTGATATATTAAATCCTATTTTAATCAAATCAACACGCTTAGCATATTTTATTTGGGACATCAATATAACGGAAAATAAAGTCAACATCATAAAAGTAACAATAAATTGAATATTATATTGATATCCGACAGCCATCACAGAAAGCATTATTACAGATGCAACAAGAGCAACACGAGAGTTAGTAAATATCGACATTAACATTAAAAATGCAGGAACAGGTATTACATAAGAAGAAAATCCCACAGGAATCATAACACCTATTAAAGCAAGCAGCATAGATAAAACAGCAGAAATAGAAAGGTATCTTGGTTCAAGATATTCCTTCTCAAAAAATTTCATAAAACCTAAAAATAATGCTGTTGCTATAAATACTATTATATAAATTGCAGCAAGTCCCTGCCAGTTAAGTTCATATACGTTGTATCCGGCCTGCCGCAAAGCATCACGTTTTAATCTTGTAACAGGCTCACCTTCAAAAAGTATTTTATCTCCTTTTTGAAAAATCACTTCATACGGCTTAACTGAATTTTGTGCATTTTTACGCGCAATCTCAGTTGCGAATTCATCAACTACAAGATTTGGAACTATTACCTGCTCCAGCAACGCTTTAATAACAGAAACCTGACGCTTGGAAACATTTGAAACCAGATTATTAAGTATAATCGTATCAATATTATCTTTTTCATAATCTTTCTCTGTAATACCTTTTTGCAGTATATTCGTAAGGGTTATTGCAGACTTGTCGAAAACTTCATGAAGACTATTATCATCAGCTTTTAGAAGATAATTTATAACAAAATCGCGTTTGGAATCATCTGAAAGATCAAATAATATTCCTATTTCTTCCTGTTTTACAGAATCTTCAACATCTTTACGGCGAATTTGCATAATAGAAGACTGAAGAGTCTGAAGGTTCCCCTTAATAAAATCATCCTCGGCAGGGGCCATAACCGGCTCAATTTTCTGAGCGACTTCTTTTTTATGCTGTTCTGTTCTTTTTACATCTTCTACTGTCAAAGTTTTTTGTGCAATAATATCACGCTTGCTTATCCCGTTTTCAATAATATTTTGAAAAAAGAAATTCTGAGATGCAATAATTGCAGTCATAATAACAGTAAATACAAAAAAGGCGCAAATTTTTACAACCTGATTGGATGTAAAAAAGTCCTTAACCTGAGATATAAATTCTAATTTTATCATAATGAAATCCTATCTAATATATATTATAACTTCCTAAAATTTTTTCAAGTCCTGCATTTTTAACCTCTTTTGAATATCTTCAAGGATTTTACGATTTATGGAAAAGAGTTCGGAAAGAATTGCAGTAACACCTATTTGGATACTGATTATAATTAATATTGCAGATAAAATCAAGGATTGAATATGACCTGTTCCGCTGCCGTTGAAATAATACCAGAGAAAACGCATACACAGCAGTAAACCTGGAATAAAAAAGACTCCAGCAAGGATAGCAAAGAAACGAAAAGGTCTGTATATAATAAACATTCTAACCATAGTATATACTGAACGTCTTACGTAATCAAAAATATTTTTTACAAGTTTTGAGTCTCTTAAATCAGGATTTACCTGAACCGGAACGCAAACCAGCTGCAACCCCTTTGCTTTGGCCTGAATAATTGTTTCAAGAGTATATGTATAATTATCAAAAATATTTAATTGTAATGCAGCATTTCTTGAAAAAGCTCTAAACCCGCTTGGAGCATCTTCAACAGATGTTGAACTTATTAATCTCATTACAAATGACCCTAACTTTTGAAGAAATTTTTTCATCAATGAAAAATGTTTAATTTTTGAAACAGGTCTTGTACCTATAACAATATCAGCCTGCTTTGTTAAAATTGGTTTTATTAAATCTTTAATATTATCGGCACTGTACTGATTGTCTGCGTCAGTATTCACAATTATATCGGCGCCAAGTTCTAATGATTTTTTAATTCCGGCAACAAAAGCTTTTGCAAGTCCGCAGTTATGTCCCATATCAACAAAATGTTTAACACCGTAATGTTTTGCGACATCTACAGTATTATCTGTAGAGCCGTCATTTATAATTAAAACTTCTATTTCATCAATTCCTTCTATTTTATCCGGCAATGCCTTTAATGTTACAGGTAAAGCTTCTTCTTCATTGTAACAGGGAATTTGAATAACTAACTTCATAACTATCCTCTTTTAAATTTTTATTTTTATTATATAATTAAAGAGGGATTTTGACAATCGTGAAAAAATACTTAGGGATAGTTAGTATAATAATTTTAGGATTAGCTTTTCGACTTATCTGCATCAACAAGCCTGAAGGATTATGGAATGATGAATATGTAAGCTGGATGATTTCTTCCACACCATTTTTTGAAGGTTTTGTTCAGGCTGTTAAATCCCAGTGTCACATGCCGTTTTACTATCTGTATTTAAAATTCTTTATGACAATTTTCGGACAGAGTGATTTAGTACTTCGCTTAACATCTGTTCTGGCAGGGGTAATTGCAATTCCTGTAATGTTTTTTACCGGACTGGAAAAAGATAAAAGAACTGCATATTTATGTGCTGGTTTCACTGCCATCAGTTCTTTTCTTATTTACTATTCACAGGAAGTAAGACTTTATTCCTTACTTTTTTTAATATCTGCATTATGTATTCTTTATACGATTAGATGCCTTAAAAATCCGGAGAAAAAAAATATTATACTTTGTCTCCTTTTTAATTTTCTTATTCTTTTCACACACACAATAGGGTTCGTTTTTGTATTTTTTAATCTTGTATTTTTAAGTGTAAATTTATATAAACAGTACAAAAATATAATAAAATGGATTTGGATATCAACAGCTACAGTCGGGATATTACTTTCACCGCTTGTTATAAAAATACTTACGACACAATCTTTTTCACAATGGTGGGGGCACTTTTCAATTTCAAGAATAGGTTTTTTATTTACTGATTATTTTTCTCCGGCACTTACAAATCTTACAAATGCGCCTGACAACTTTTTTTATATGCCCAAACTTGCATTATATATGTATATACCTGCTTTGATAGCAATATTTTGTATCATAAAATCTTTATGGAAAAATAAAATCAATTTACAATTATTTTTAATATCTTTTTGTACAATATTAGTTTTAATATTAGCTTCTACTGCAGGAAAACTTGTATTTATAACAAAATATTCTATTGAAATTTATCCTGTATTAATTTATCTGGCATGCTCAGGATTATCCGGAATAAAACACAATATAACAAGAAATATTATTATAGTTATATATTGTCTTTTGTCTGTATGGTACATAATCAAAAGCCCTTATTCAGCCCCTAAAATTAAACGTGCAGAAGGTCATAAAATAGTTGCGGATGCTCTAACAAGAATGAATTTACAAAAAGGCGATATCATATTTATCCAGTACTACTCAAAAAACAGGTTTAAAAAATACTTCAATTTCTCTGATTACAGAGTTATATCAATAAATAAAGGAAATTTTCAGAAGTATTTTTCAGAACAACATTCTTATAATGATGTTTATAAAAACGGGAAAGAAATATACAAAAATATGTTTATCAATTACAATAACCCGTACTTTGATAATATGATTAATGATAGGATTATAAACAAACTTGCCCCCGGGCAAAGTGTGGGCATAGTAATTCTAAACAGTGTATCTTTTTTATCTCCCAATAATATCTCTAAAATAGCCTCTAATGAGTCTCTTTATAGCAAACAGCCATTGTTGTTTTTAGTTTTTTCATACATAAAAAACAAAAGTTTTTCAGATATTATGAAATCACTTGCTTTGACAAGTGTAGAACAAAACGGGAGGTGGATATTTATTAAGTTCACAAAACTTAATAATATGGAACATGACTAGCAATTTTTAACATGTTTGAACCTCTATATATATAGAAGGTTTCATTATCGTAGTAGTAGGAAGAAAATCATGAAAGTTGAAAAAATTAATCAAAATTATTCCGTAAAACAAGGACGGAGAAATAGTGTTCAATCTGCATCAATTCCTCATTTTACCGGAAATGTTTTAAATGAACAAATCAGAAACCAATTACCTAACAAAGCCGCAATAAAAATTATGGAAAAATTAAAATGGCTAAAGGGAGAACTCGGAGGGATTTTAATAACAGCAATAGGAACAGGTGCTGTTGCTCCTATATTTATTGCATACAACCCGTTTGTAAAAGCACCCGAAAATGCAACAGAAGAACAAAAAGAGGATGTAAAAAATACAAAAAAATATACAGCATGGAGACAGCCTGTTTCTGCAGTTCTTGCAGTAGCCTTCCAAACAAGTGTATTAACTCCCATAGATAGAGGACTTGAAACACTGTTTAACAATGAAAGGTTTGCAAAAAATTTGTGGCTAGGCCTTGATCAAAGTACATTAAACCATAAAGATTTCTTAGAAAGAAAAGTAAAAAAAGAAATGAGGAATGAAAAATTAAAGTTTAACAGCCATGATGATTATAAAAGAGAACTTGACAGCCGTGTAGATGCTATTGAAACAAAACAAATTGAAGAAAATGCCGAAAAATTAAAAGAAAAAGGCCGAATTGTGATTGGTCAACGCATGGTGGACAATAATACAACGGCTGAACTTATAAATAAAGCAATAGATGATTATATTAAAGATGCAACTAACTTAAAAACCAGTGAAGCCGGACTTAATTTTTACACCCAAAGAGCAACTATTCTTGTTAATAACGAAAAAGAACTAACCAAAATTTTAAAGGATAATTTACCTGAGGATAATAAACAACTTTTAAACTACCTTAAAGAAGAATCGAAAAAAGCAAAGAATCAGGATATAAAAACTATTTTAGATGAAATTATCAATTATCCTGAAAACTTAAGGTTAAGCAGATGTCAGAGAACTCTTCAACGTATTGAAACAATCAAATCAATTTGCGATGGCCAATTCTCTCCAGAAAAATATCTTGAGAAAATGGAAGAAACAAACAAAAATCTTGATGATATAATTAAAAAACTTGAGAAATCAAAATTAACAAATTCACAAAATATTTCTGAAACTGAAATCAAAAACATTGTAGATAAAATTGCAGGGTATTGCACATTTGATGAAAACAATTACAGATTAAAAAATAAATTCCTCAACACTGCAACATTCCAGAGTGATAAAAATGAACTTATCAATAAAATTTATAAAGATATAATTAAAGGGTATAAAAAATTCCTGGAAGACAGATATAAAGGTTTCAACCAGTTATCAAAAATTGCAATAGGCTTATGTATAACCCTCCCGATAACCTGTACTGCTTTAAACTGGGTATACCCGAGATTTATGGAACTATGTTTCCCTAAACTTTCAGGAAAGAAAAAAGACGACGCACAAAAGGTTAAGAACGGAGGTGAAAACTAATGGCTACAGTTGGCTCCGTAAGTTCTAAAATAATAGGAAAAGTTACAGAATTTAGACCTGTACAAAAATGCTGCAACTTCTTTAAAAAAGATAAAGAGAAAGCTCTTGCCTACACAACAATTGCATCTGTTGTAGGAAAAGATGGGATAGGGTGTTACATGTATGTAAACCAGAGTTTGCATAACGAAAAAATACCTGAAGACAAAAGGGGATTCGTTGCAGCCTTAGATTTGACTAACGGATTATTAATGATTTTATCCCAGTTGGGAATGTTTTTTGCAATGAGAAAGTTTAATGAACCGTTATTTGATAAATTATTTAAGAAGTCATTTGACAAAGGCGGACAGGTATTCAAAACAATTGCAACCAAAATCAGAAAAGAACAAAAAGATGCAGGTCAGGCAGTTGCAAGAAAGATTTCTATAAGAAAAGAATATGACAAAATCAGAAAAGACAGTCTGGATACATTCAAATTTATAACAGAACTGGCTGCGGCAACAATACTTGCAAAACGAGTTATTGTTCCGTTTATTGCAACACCGCTTGCTCAAAAAGTAAAAAGTAAAATGGATATTAAATTAGACAATAAAAAAGCAGAAGAAAAAGATGATGACAAAGATGACAAAGATGACAAAGATGATGATAATGATATTAAGCAAGATATAAGAATTCAAAGACTGGAAAATTATCATAATTCAAATCTTATTGCAAAATATGTAAAACATGGTGTTTTACCTCACTAACCTACTAAAAAAATAAAAAGCCGGAATAAAATTCGGCTTTTTATTTTTGTTGAAAATATTTTTGATTCAGAACGGTTTTGTTTGATTTAATTTAAGTCTAAGTTCTCTAAATCTGGAAATATCTTCCTGTGTCCTTCCTGATTCCTGAAATACTGCCTGAGAAGACGGATGAACCATCAAGACATAATCCATATGAATTTCAAGAAAATTATATTTTCTCGGAGACTGATTTGAGTTGCGCGGATAAATTTCAGCATTTGTTACTGCAAGAAAACGCCGTTCTCTATCGTTCAGCAAATCGGTTAACTCTCTGTTTGTATTTGTATACTTTGAAACGTGAACCACGCCTTTTATATCATGATCTGCTGTTAATATACATACCTCTATTGGCACTGTATCAATATTTTTTGCCATTTTTTTATCCTTCTCAATATTTTAATCAACTTCTATATAATAATACTATATCCTTTATAAATTGTCTATATTGTTAAATTTTATCAACTTTTTCTGCCGCCTCTTCGTCTTCCGCCATATGCTTCATGAACATCCACAATTGCGATAAAAGCGCGCGGATCAATTTCTTTAATAATTTGTTTTAATTTTGCAAGCTCTAACCTTGAAATTACACAATATATAATATTCTTTTCCTTGCCAGAATATGCACCAATCCCCTTCAGATAAGTAACGCCTATATCAAGCCTTTCCAAAAGCTCCTGTCCTATTTCATAGCCTTTATCACTGATAATTTCAATTGATTTAGCCGAGTTCAAACCTTCTAGTACAACATCTATAACTCTGTATGCAATAAAATAAGTTAATACAGCATACATTGCTTTATTCCATCCAAAAACGAGTCCTGAGGCGCCATATATAAAAATATTAAATGTCATTATCCATTCGCCAACGGAAAAACCAAACTTTTTAGATAAGACTAAAGACATAATTTCAGTTCCGTCAAGCGATCCTTCATGTTTCAGAACAAGACCAACACCGGTTCCTAAAATAATCCCTCCAAAAACGGTAGACAATAAAAGGTCATGAGATACAGGATGCTGATGGGTATTAAAAAAGTTCAAAAATAGAGACAGCATTCCGATTGCATAAAAAGTCTGTACAACAAATTTTTTACCTATTTTATTAAATGCAAGAAAGAAAAACGGAATATTTATAACAAAGACCAACAAACCTAAATTTATCTTTGTTAAATAACTTGTAATAATCGAAACACCAACAATTCCGCCGTCAATAATGTTGTTCGGAACCAAAAATATTTCAAGTGCAAAAGCTGCTATAAAAGGACCAAGAGTAAGAAAAAAAATTTTATTTAAAAATAAAAAGAACTGTTCCTTTTTTGTTAAATCTTTATCCGGCATAATTTTCCTTCTTTAGTTATTTTTAGGATTTTTCTTTATTGTCATAAAGTTATTAATCTTAAATATTGTATTTTTATTATCATCTGTTTGATTTTTATAACCCAGAATATTTTCCAAATCAGATTTTAAGGTCACAAGATCTTCATACTTTTTCAAACTGCCGTCAATAGCAACGGAAACATCACCTGTTTCTTCAGAAACTACAAGACACGCAGCATCACTAACTTCTGACATTCCTATAGCGGCTCTGTGGCGTGTTCCGTATTTCCAGCTTAATTTAGGGTCTTCAGTCAGCGGTAAAAGAACCCCTGCAGAAATAATTTTATCATCATTTATTACTACTGCACCGTCATGCAACGGCGTGTTAGGGTGAAAAATTGTAAGTATAAGCTCTGTTGATAAATCTGCATTTAAAATTGTTCCGACATCGGTATAAGTATTGCTTAAATCGCTTTGAAAAACAATTAAAGCACCTGTGTGTGATTTGGAAAGGAATTTAACACTTTCAATTAACTCTTTCACAACATCAATTTTTTGTTCTTTTTGCTTGTTATTATTTGAATTAAACAACTTACTGATAAAATCAACCTGTCCTAGAAATCCGAGAAAACGTCTTAATTCCGGCTGGAATATGACAATCAAGCTTAATGAAACCAATGTTACTATGGCCTTTAAAAACATTCCTATAATTTTTAAATCAATCCTTAATAAAAACTCGCTGAAAAACCATACGCATATTAAAATTAAAAGACCTTTCACAAATTTTTCAGATGAAGTATTCCGGATAAATCTTCTATACAAAAACAATAGTACTCCGGCAAGAAAAGCTATCTGGATAAAATCAGACCAGTTAAAGGACATTTCCAGAGTTCCGATATATTTTAAAATGTATGCTATGAAATCATTTATCATTTATTCATTAACCTGCCGGGTATCTCATCATGAGATATTAAATCTTCAAGTGTCTCTCTCTTTACTATCATATCAGATTGTGAATTATTTACAAGTACCATAGCAGGTTTTTGCACCCTGTTATAATTTGATGCCATAGAATAATTATAAGCACCTGT